>JAGPBG010000042.1 GCA_018063485.1 Cypionkella sp. | reverse complement strand
TATTCTTCACGATCAGTGTAGAAGGCGGTGATGGTCGCGGTGTTGACAGTATAGTCAACCGACAGAGCGTAGTCGGTGCCAGTGGCTGTCGCGCCGCCGAAGTCGGTTTGCACGATGCCGGCATTAATGGTGGCGGCACCGAAGACTGCCGAACCACCCAAGGTAACCTGGGTGACGCTATCGCCAACGGGCTTATCGCCTTGCTCGTAGGCCAAGCCAACCGAGTAGTTACCCATGGCATATTTCACGCCAACGCCATAGGCGTTCAACGAACCCGAAGGATTGGTTGCCGACACATAAACCGAAACATCACCAGCGTTGTACTCATAGAGCAACGACGGATCGTCCGAAGTGGCCGAGGTGCCGCTGGTCGTAACAGAACCGCCGCCGGTGCCGATATGCCAGAGTTCGTTCAACGAACCCAGGCTGGTCAAGCCAACGTAGGAGACTTGGGGAACAGCCGCAACGGCAGCGCCATCAACGTCGCCCATCGACAGTTTGCCGAAAGCGCCCGAGATGTAAACCGAACCGGCGGTGCCGTCGTTTGCGGAAAGGCCAAAGCCATTGCGAGCGTTGTCAGCGCGGAACGAAGCGCCGAAGGCCAAGCCGCCATCGGTTTCACCCGACAGGGTGAACTCGACGCGAGCACGGCTGATGAAGATCGTGTCATCACCAGCGCCGAAGTCATTGAGCAGACCCATGTAGGCCGAACCCGACAGAGCAACTTCAGCGGAAGCGAAGCCAGTCGAAGCAGCCAGGATCGTGGTAGCAAGAAGAATCTTTTTCATAGTTTCCCTCGTTGTATCTAAGAAGGTGCGGCCCAACTCAGGGGAATCCGAATTGGGTATGCCCCTGTTTCAGCGTTTGGCGCTTTGATTGCAATCATCAACGGCACCCCAGCCACGCAAGACGGGCAAACCGGTGCAGTCTTGCCACAGTTGCCCCGCCCAAAGCCGTGACCGGCCGGAATATACCGCCTTTTGCGGCGCTTGCGGCGACGCACCCTTACTGCGGGTGGGGGAGTTTGTCCGCTTTGTCGTCGTGATACACTTGCAAAGCGTTGCAACCCCTACGCCGGAAAAGCCTTGGCACTGCCCCCACGCTCGGCTAGACAGGCTCAAAGGAACCTTTGGGGGGCCGGATGCACCTTTATCGCCTGTCACGTATTGTCGCCACAATCGGCCTCGCCTTGACGCTTGCCGCCTGCGGCGGGATTTCCAGTGGCGACTCGGGGCTTTTCCGCAAACGCGGAGCCACGATCCCCAGCGAAACCCAGTTGGACAGCAAAGCCCGTGCCGATGCGCAACGGGCGGGATTGGCCAAAGCACGTGGTGAAGACAAGCCCCGCTCGACAATCTGGGATCTGTTCTCGAATTCGGCCGATCCGAACAAGACGGTCGAGGTCAACAAATACATCTGGGCGGCCAGTCTGGATGTATTGAACTTCCTGCCCATCGAATCGGTGGACCCGTTTACCGGCGTGATCGTAACGGGTTACGGCGCGCCTCCGGGTGGGGGCCGCGCCTATCGCGCCACGATCTATATTCAAGACCCCGCGCTTGATGCCCGCTCGCTGAAGGTGGCGATGCAATCACGGGGCGGTGGGGCTGTTGCACCCGAGACCATTCGCGCGATCGAGGATGCCATTCTGACACGCGCGCGTCAGTTGCGAATTCAAGACAGCAAGCTCTGAAACGGCTGGCAGCGATCTGAAAGGCGGGGGCTTTCCCCGCCTTTTGCATATCCAACTCGCACTGGACCCTGCCGCCGCCGCAGTGTAATTGCGCCATGATCCTATCCAGAGGCCCAAAATGTCGCGTTATGAACCCAAGCTGATTGAACAAAACTGGCAGCAGACCTGGGACAAGGCCGAGGTGTTCAAGGCGCGTCACGATCCGGCCAGGCCGAAATATTATGTGCTTGAGATGTTCCCCTATCCATCGGGCCGCATCCACATGGGCCATGTGCGCAACTATACAATGGGCGATGTGGTGGCGCGCACCAAGGCGGCGCAAGGCTATAGCGTGTTGCATCCGATGGGCTGGGACGCCTTTGGCATGCCCGCCGAGAATGCTGCCATGGCCACCGGAGTGCATCCGGCAGCCTATACCAAAGGCAATATCGCCGAGATGAAGGCCCAGATGCGACCTTTGGGCTTTTCCATCGACTGGAGCCGCGAATTCGCCACCTGCGATCCCGAATATTACGGCCAACAGCAATCCTTGTTCATCGACATGCTGGCCGCCGGGCTCGTCACGCGCAAATCGGCCGTGGTGAACTGGGATCCGGTCGATATGACCGTGCTGGCCAATGAACAGGTGATCGACGGCAAGGGTTGGCGTTCGGGGGCCGAAGTGGAACGGCGCGAGTTGACGCAGTGGTTCTTCAAGATCTCGACCTATTCCGAAGAGCTGTTGACGGCGCTTGACGGTCTGAAAGACTGGCCGGAAAAAGTGCGGATCATGCAGGCCAACTGGATCGGTCAAAGCCGTGGCCTGCAGTTTGCCTTTGCAACCCAGGGCGCGCCCGCCGGGTTCGAGCGGCTGGAGGTCTACACCACCCGCCCCGATACCTTGATGGGCGCCTCCTTTGCCGCCATCAGCCCCGATCACCCACTGGCCAAGGCGCTTGAGGCGAAAAACCCCGCGATTGCGGCTTTCGTGGCCGAATGCCGCAAGGGCGGCACCACGGCGGCAGCGTTGGAAACGGCCGAGAAAAAGGGCATGGACACCGGCATTACCGTGCAGCACCCGTTGGATGCCAACTGGCATCTGCCGGTCTATATCGCCAATTTCATCCTGATGGATTACGGCACCGGCGCGATTTTCGGCTGCCCGGCGCATGACGCCCGCGATTTCGAGTTTGCAACGAAATACGGGCTTGCGATTGATCCGGTGTTCACCGCCGAAGACAGCGCCGATGCACCGCAGGCGGAAGCCTATGTGCCGATGAAATCCGAACGCGTCCGCTATATCCGCGGTTTCGCTGGCGAGTCGGTGCAAACCGGCGATCAGGCAGTTGCCGCCGCCATCGCCCATGCCGAAACCAACGGCTACGGCACCGGCGTCACCAAATACCGCCTGCGCGATTGGGGAATTTCCCGCCAACGCTATTGGGGCTGCCCGATTCCCGTCGTGCATTGCGACACTTGCGGCGTGGTGCCGGAAGCCAAGGCCAACCTGCCGATCCGCCTGCCCGAGGATGTGTCTTTCGACATCCCCGGCAATCCGCTTGACCGTCATCCAACATGGCGCGATTGCGCTTGCCCGTCCTGCGGGGCCAAAGCCCGCCGCGAAACCGACACGATGGACACATTCGTCGATTCAAGCTGGTATTACGCCCGCTTCACCGCGCCCCATGCCGACACCCCCACCGATCTGGCCGAGGCGGCCTATTGGATGAACGTCGATCAGTATATCGGCGGGGTCGAGCACGCGATTTTGCACCTGCTCTACAGCCGCTTCTTCGCCCGCGCCATGCAGGCCACCGGCCATCTGCCTGCCAAGGCGATTGAGCCGTTCAACGCCCTGTTCACCCAAGGCATGGTCACGCATGAGATTTACCAGACGCGCGACGCAAATGGCCGTCCGGTCTATCATCTCCCCGAAGAGGTGACGAGTTTTGCCCTCGCCGACCGAAAGGTTACAGTGCTTGGGGATGTGCCGCCGCCCGATCCGGACATGATCGACGATATTGACGCATGGCTTCAGGGCCTCCTCGACGAAGGCGGCTTGGTTGAGGTCATCCCTTCCGCCAAAATGTCAAAATCCAAAAAGAACGTCGTTGATCCGATGCATATCATCGACTCGTTCGGCGCCGACACCGCGCGCTGGTTCGTGATGTCCGACAGCCCGCCCGAGCGCGATGTCGAATGGACGGCCTCGGGGGCCGAGGCCGCGAACAAGCACCTCACCCGCGTCTGGGCGCTGTCCACCCGCATCGGTGACATGCCCGCAGATCACAAAGGCCAAGGCGATGATGATCTTGCCCGCGCCACCGCCAAGGCCGCCCATGAGGTCACGCAAAGCATCGAGGGCTTTGCCTTCAATAAGGCCATCGCCAAACTGTATGAGTTCACCAACACGATCAGCAAAGCCAATGGCTCGACCGCAGCGATGAAACATGCGATTCGCACCTTGGCGCAATTGATGCAGCCGATGGTCCCCCATATCGCCGAATCGATTTGGGCGGCACAGGGCGGCGCGGGCCTTTGCGCCCAAGCGCCTTGGCCCAAGGCCGATCCCGCGCTGCTGGTCGATGATACCGTCACCTTGCCGATCCAGATCAACGGCAAACGCCGGGCGGAAATCACCGTTCCGCGCGACATGGCGGCTTCCGAGATTGAAAAACTGGCGCTGGCGGAGGAAGATGTCATCAAGTTTCTGGCGGGTCAGCCCGTGAAGAAGCTGATTGTCGTTCCGGGGCGTATCATCAATGTCGTCGTTTAACCGCCGCTCGATCCTGCTCTTGCCGCTGGCGCTGGTCGGCTGTGGCTTTACCCCTGTCTATGGCCCGAACGGCCCGGCGCAAGGGTTGCAAGGCAGTATCCGCGTGGCCGATCCCAGCGACAAGAACGCCTTCGATCTGGTCGAGCGGCTGGAAGAACGTCTTGGCCGCCCCAATGCCGACCGCTTTGATCTGACCTACACGATCAAAACCGAGCCTTTCGGCGTCGGCATCACCCCCGATAACGCCATCACCCGCTATAACCTGACGGGCAAGATTGATTGGCAACTGACCGAACGCGCCACCGGCACCCGCATGACTGGCGGCACAGTCGACAGTTTCACCTCTTACTCCGCCACCGGCTCTACAGTCGCAGGTCTTGCCGCCGAGGAAGACGCCTATCTGCGCCTGATGCGCCTTCTGGCCGATCAGATCGTCTCGCGCCTGCTTGCCACTTCGGGTGCTTGGGCGAAATGAAACTGGCTGGGGCCGAGGCCAATCGCGCCATTGCCAAACCCGATCCCGCCGTCACCGGGTTGCTGATCTTTGGTGCCGATCCGATGCGGGTGGCGCTCAAACGCCAAGAGGCGATTGCCGCCATCATCGGCCCGCAAGGCGAAGGCGAAATGCGCCTGACCCGCATCGCCGCCGCCGATCTGCGCAAGGACGCGGCCCTTCTGAACGATGCCACCCGCGAAACCGGCTTTTTCCCCGGTCCGCGTGTGGTGTTTGTCGAAGATGCCACTGATGGGCTGACCGAAACCCTTGGCCTTGCCCTGAAAGACTGGCAGCAAGGCGACGCCAAGATCATCGTGACGGCTGGCGGATTGACCGGGAAATCGGCCCTGAAAACCCTGTTTGAAAAGCACCTTCGGGCGGGCTGCATCGGCCTTTACGACAACCCACCCACTCGCGAGGAGATTGAGACCGAACTCGCCAAGGCCGGTTTGAAACAGATCGAGCCTTCGGCCATGGCCGATCTGTCGGCCCTTGCCCGCGACATCGACCCCGGTGATTTTCGCCAGACGCTTGAAAAGATTTCGCTTTATAAATTTCGCGACACATCGCCCCTGACTTCAGCCGAAGTTGCCGCACTCGCCCCCGCCACCATCGAGGCCGAAGTGGATGATCTTCTCCACGCGGTTGCGAACCGCGATGCAGTTGCCATCGGCCCGCTGATGCGCCGCCTTGAAGGTCAGGGGGTTTATCCTGTGACCCTGTGCATCGGGGCCCTGCGCCATTTTCGCAGCCTGCATATCGCCAACACCGACTCGGGCGGCATCGCTGCGGGGCTGATGAAAGCGCGCGCTTTCGGCCCGCGGCGCGACGCGATGCAGCGACAGGCGCAAAACTGGACAACTGCACAATTGGAGACGGCGCTGGCGGAACTCGTCGAAACCGATCTGAGCCTGCGCTCTGCCTCACGCGCGCCCGCCATGGCGGTGATCGAACGCAGCCTTTTGCGTATCGCCATGTCGAAACGCCGGTAGGAGCGCCATGCTCCCCCCGATCAGCGCCCCACATTCCCGAGCGACACCCGCGCTTTGCAGGTTTGAAAAGCACGAAACACCCGGCAATCCTCAATGCATCCTGACACCATCCAAGCCACAGCCCATGGAATGAACAAACCACCCTCCGATCTTGGCCATTTCCTTGGCCCACTCATCAAACTGGCTCTGCGCTTTCCAGAGGTTGAAGGCGTGGTGATTTGGGCACAGGGCAGCACTTGGCACGCGCAGGACGATACCACGGAATTGCTGGATGCCGAGGAAATCGCCTTTTATGCTGAAGGCCTTTTACTGGAGGGTTTCGGTCTGGTCTGGCAGGCCATGGCTTCAAGAGAGACCCCGGCACGCCCCGAAACGATATTGCTGTTCTTTTGGCGAGGCACTCAGCCCTCCGAACCCCTGCAATTGGACCCGGATTGGATCGTTCTGCAATCGGGGCAATGGCAGCCACCTGAATGAACCGCGCTCGGAAACTCGCCCATGCCTTTGGCCCTGCGATGCACCGCCCCAAAGGCATCGACATCTGGCGCGCGGGCCTTGGGGCTGGGCTGGGGTTGTTTGTGACCGGGGCAGTCCTGTGGTTTCTGGGGCAGGGGCAGGGCAAGACGCTGTTGTCACACACCTTCCTGATTGCGCCCTTCGGGGCCACCACCTTTCTGATCTTTGCCGTTCCGTCCAGCCCGATGGCACAACCGTGGTCGTCAGTCGTGGGCAATGGCGCGGCGGCACTGGTGGCTGTCGCCTTGTTGCAATGCGGCCTGCCACAACTGGCCGCAGCGGCTATTGCCGTCACCTTGGGTATCCTTGCCATGGCAGCCTTGCGCGCCATGCACCCGCCCGGCGGAGCCGTGGCCCTGGCCACCGTGCTGGCCGCCTCGCCAGACCATCTGCCCGGCCTGACCTATGTATTCTCTTCGGTCGTGCTGGGCACTTCTTGCCTTGTTCTGGCGGGAATCGGCTGGAACCATGCGACGGGCCGGAAATACCCGTTCCGCCAACCCGCCGAGGCCCCGCATCCACATGGCACCTCCGATGCCACACCCGAACGCCGTCTTGCCCCCTCGCCCGAGGTGCTGGCCTCAGCGCTTGATCGCTTGCGCCTGTCGGCCAACCTTGGCGTCGAAGACCTGGCCCGTCTGATCGACATTGCCGAAGCCGAATCTGCCGCCCAGAATGCCGGGCCAATGACGGCGGAAAGAATGATGTCTCATGATCTGATCACGGTCAGCCCGCATACCCTGCTTCCCGATCTGGCCCGCGAGTTCCGTATCCATCGCTTCAAATCCCTGCCGATCCGGCACCCTGACGGCAGCTATGGCGGGCTGGTGCCGCAATCGGCCCTGATCGGACGATCTGACGCAGACGTTACTGCCGAAATGCTTGCCGATCCGAACCTTTCAACAGCACGACGCGGTACCAACCTTGGCGAAATGATGCAACTCCTGGCCGATGGCCACCAACAAAGCGTGCCTGTGGTGGAAAATGGCCAATTGGTCGGTCTTGTAACCCGCTCGGATCTGATTGCCATCCTCGCCAGCCACCTGCGGCAAAGCTGAGGCAGGCGCCTTTTGCCGCGCAGCCGATCGATGCTCGCGGATCACAACGGCGGCCCCTCGCACCTGATCTGGGCCCAAGTGGCCAAACCAGAAATCGTCAACACGATCTTGCCCGGCGCCAAGCGGATCGACAGCAACACATGACGATCCGTGTCATCGCACAGATGCCGGGCCGTGATCGCCCGAGGAATGCCGCACCCCTGTGATCGGGGAAATAGCGGCTGGCCAACCATGTTCAGGTCAAAATAGCCAACGGGATCAACATCAGCGGGATATCGTCCCGCAGGCCACCGCCACCGGTCACTGCGCCAAACCGCCGATGCGCCTCGTCGGCCAGAAAGGCGAAGGCCGCCAAAGCACCCACCCAGAACACCAGCCGCGACTGCCAAGTTTTGGCGACACCATCAAAACGCGAGACCGCCGCAGCATACCCATGCGCAAAACTCGCACCTGACGTGGTGCTGCCTCAGTTGCCATCAATGGCCCCTCCTGGTCCGCTTCGGATGCGCCCTGGGATCACGGTTTCAACCCTGAACACGGCCTTTTGCAACCAATTGCCGAAAAGTCCGCTTGCCAAGCCGGATTCATTGTGACGATCTGGCCGCATGAGCCAGATTTATCAAACACTCCACACCGCCTGTGCCGCCCAAGGTGCGCGCTTGTTCACCGTCACAATTCTGGACGTCGCGCATGATCTTACGCGTCGGGCTTACAGTTCCCATCCGGTGGAATATCCGGTATCGGGCACCAAGCCGCTTACCCATGACGGCTGGCATGATCATTGCATCACCGGGCAGCAGACCTTTGTGGCCAACACCACGCCGGAATTTGCGAAATATTTCTTTGATCACGCCCTGATCAGCTCACTTGGTCTGGGCTCGGTCATCAATATCCCGATCATCTCGGATGATACTGTCATCGGCACGGTCAACATCCTTGGCGAAGAACACCATTTCACACCCGCCAGACTGCAATGCTATCAAGAGCTTGCCAAAATCCATCACAAGGCTCTGGTCGAGGAAATGAGTCAGGCCGGGGCAAAATCTGCCTAGGTTTACACCAAAAGGCGCGGCCCCGAACCGGGTCGGCCCTTGGCCCTGCACAGAGGCATCGAGTGCGCTATCGTTCTGAAATTGACGGCCTTCGCGCCCTTGCCATTGTGCCGGTGGTGCTGTTTCACGCAGGCTTTTCGGGGTTCAGCGGCGGTTTTGTCGGTGTCGACGTTTTCTTTGTGATCTCGGGCTATCTGATCACGCTTGCCATCGTGAAAGAACACTCGGAAGGCAGCTTCAGCCTGCTGCGTTTCTATGAGCGCCGGGCGCGGCGCATTCTTCCGGCATTGTTCGCCGTTCTTGCGGTATGCCTGCCCTTTGCATGGTTCTGGCTGGCGCCCGCCGATATGCAGGATTTCGCCATCAGTGTTGCAGGCGTTGTGACCTTTACCACAAATATTCTGGCTGCGCGCTTTATCAACTATTTTGGCCCTTCCGCCGAAATCACCCCTCTGGTGCATTTCTGGAGCTTGGCCGTCGAAGAGCAATTCTACCTGATCTTCCCCCTTTTTGCCCTGATTGCGCTGCGATTCGGGAAATCTGCCTTCATCGCCCTGGCGCTTGTCATCAGCATTGCCAGCTTTACCTGGGGGCACAGTTTTGCCAATCGCGGTGTTGAAGGGGTTTTCTATTGGTCCTCCGCGCGCGCATGGGAGTTGCTGATCGGTGTCATCGCGGCGTTGCTACCCGCCTCAAAAATGGGTGTGGCCCCCAAATCCGGCCTCGGGTTGGTGGGAATCGGTCTGATCATCTTTTCAATATTCACACTTGACGGATCGCCCCCTTTTCCCGCTGCCACGGCCACTTTGGCCCCCATCGGGGCCGTTCTGATCATCCGCTACGGGCAGGCTGGCACCTTGGCGGCGCGGCTGCTCAGCCTTGCCGCCTTTACCAGAATTGGTCTGATCAGCTACAGCGCCTACCTTTGGCATCAGCCGATCCTTGCATTTTATCGCCTTCACTATGGCCCGGTGACGCCTAGCGTCGCCGTCGTCGCCGTGCTGGTCACTTTTGGCCTTGCCCAGCTAAGTTGGGCCTATGTTGAACAACCCTTCCGGAAACGTGGGGGCGGGGCAAGACCCTCTGGCCGCGCGGTGGTGGCACTATTCTCGACGGCAACGCTCTTGTCTCTGGCCCTCGCCGCGGTCACGGTTCAGAGCAAAGGCTTCAATCAGTATTTCATCAACCACCGGATCAACCCTTTCGATGCAGCTTTGCTTGCAGCGATCGAGCGCAGCACAAGTTACGATCCGGACAAACATCTTGAAGATGACGGGGAGTGTCGCTTCTGGTCGCCCGATTTCACTGCCGAAATTGAAGCCCGCTTCGATGAATGTGCCTCGCGTTATGGCAAGGCCGTGCTGATCCTGGGTGATTCACACGGCAAGAACATTCACAACATTTTCGCAAAATCCGGGCTGTTTCCGTTCCAGATTTCTGTCATCTGGCACGGGTGCCGCCCGGTCGATGCCGCAGCGCATTGTCAATATGAAGCGGCCAAAACCTTTGCAGACCGCCATGCCCGTCACATCGCCGTCATATTGTTCAATCAATCCGGCTCTTATCTGATGGAGGATTCATCTGGCCGCGTTGAATCCGCGTCAATGTTCGAGAGCGATGCCTTGGTGACGATCCGAAACAATGAAATCGCAGGCATTTCCAGCTATCTTGATGCTCTCGCGGCCTATGCCCCAACGGTCTGGCTTGGGCCTTTTGTGGAAGCGCGCGCAAGGTTGAATTTCAACTATCAGGGCGCACCGCCCATGCGCCTCAATCCGCAAAGCCTGAA
>JAGPBG010000395.1 GCA_018063485.1 Cypionkella sp. | reverse complement strand
AGATAAACCCCTGCCATCGCGCCAATTTCGCGCGCCCAAAGCCCGCCTGCGTTCACCAGATGCTCGGCAATGATCGTGCCTTTTTCGGTGACAACATCCCAGGATCCATCTGGGCGCGGGTTTGTCTCCAGCACGCGGTTGTGCAGCACGATCTCGGCCCCGCCCATCCGCGCCGCCTTGGCATAGGCGTGAGTGGTTCCCGATGGGTCAAGATGGCCATCCAAGGGATCATAAAGCGCGCCGACGATGCCTTCGAGGTTGACCATGCCGCTGGTCAGTTTGTTGATTTCGTCATGGCCCAGAATTTCGGTATCAAGGCCCATATAACGGTGCTTGGCGCGCTCGGCCTTCAATTGCTCGAACCGCGCTTGATTATCGGCCAGGGTGATGCCGCCGACATGGTGCAATCCACAAGACATGCCGGTGATCTCTTCCAACTCCTTGTAGAGCCGGATCGTATAGCCTTGCAGCGCCGCCATATTGGTGTCGCCGTTCAATGTATGAAAACCACCCGCCGCGTGCCAGGTGGAGCCGGAGGTAAGCTCGGATCGCTCCACCAGCATCACATCAGACCAGCCCAGTTTGGTCAGATGGTAAAGAACCGAACAGCCGACAACGCCGCCGCCGATGACCAGCACTCGGGTATGGGTTTTCATGCGAATCTTCCCTGTTTTAGCAAGTTGAATGACCGTTTTTCCTATAGTTAGTCGGTTCAAGGCAAATCGCCGTTGTGCCAGCGACATGATTGCGTCGCTTTTGAGGTGTGGCGGCGTTGTCGCCATGATGGACGCCACAGCGCGTTTCGGATAGCAACAGGGCATTGCAGGGGGATCAGATGACCGAAGGCAGACTCTTGGCGCTCTTTGTGGGGCTTGCGGCGGTTTTTGCCGCGATGATTGCCCTGCGGCCATTGCTGCCAATTGATGAAACGCGCTATCTGGCCGTTGCATGGGAAATGTGGCTGAGCGGCGATCCGGTGCATCTGACCAAGAATTTCGCCTTTTATACCCATAAACCGCCATTGCTGTTCTGGCTGATCAACCTGGCTTGGCTTGTCACTGGGGTCAGCGAGCTGGTTGGCCGTGCCATCGGCCCCGCTTTGGCGCTGGCGGTGGTTTGGGCAACTTATCGTCTGGCCCGGACATTTTGGCCCGACGATGCCGAGATCGGTTTTCGTGCTGCGGTCATTCTGGCCGGGTTCACGGTTTTCCTGCTCTATGGCAGTGCGACAATGTTCGATTGTTTACTGGCGCTGCCGGTTTTGCTGGGCGTTGCATCGCTCTGGGCGGTGGCAAATGGCGCAAACACGCTGCGCAATTGGGGGCTGTTTGGGTTGGCGCTGGCAGTGGGGGTTCTGGCCAAAGGGCCGGTGATCCTTGTCCATTTGATGCCCTTGGTTCTGACCATGCCGATATGGGCCCCACAGACTCCAGATTATCGTAAAGCCTGGAAAGGATTTGCGCTGGCGCTAGCAATCGGTTTGGCTTTGGTCGCGTTGTGGTTGGTGCCTGCGCTGATCACCGGCACAGCGGAATTCAGAACGGAATTGCTCTGGACACAATCGGCGGCAAGGGTTGCGGGCGGATTGGCGCATGATCGTCCGGTCTGGTTCCTTGCGGCCTTGTTGCCGGTGATCCTGTTTCCTTGGGGCTGGTCACTGCGATCATGGTCGGGGCTTCGCGCCGGGTGGAAATCCGACGCCGCCTTGCGCCTGTGCCTGATTTGGGCGGCATCGTCGCTGGTCCTGTTTTCGCTGATCTCGGGAAAGCAGGTGCATTATCTGATACCGACTTTCCCGGCGATAGCCCTGATCTTTGCGCGCGCCATGAGCGGGGCGGCACTGCCGCAACGGTCACTGGCTTGGCTGCCCTTGGGGCTGTTGGGCGGGGTATTTGCCGCCTTGGGATTGGGCTTGATCCCGGCAACTGGAGATATGACGGCGATTTCGCCGTTGTGGCCGGCTTGGATATTGGGCGGGTTTTGCGGCGTCCTGGCGGTTCTGGTCTGGCGCTTGCCGATGCTCACCGGGCATCTGCTTGCCGGGGTGGGCTTGGCATTGGGCCTGCACGGGCTGGTTTATTCCACCGCCTTGTTTCAAATCTATCAGGGCAAGGTGCTTGCGGAACTGGTAAGTCAACATGCAGCCGATGGTGTTGCTGTCACCAACCTTGAATACAACGCCGAGTTCAACTTTGCCGCAAGGTTGACCGCGCCGGTTGCCCTTGCCAAGACGCGTGCAGATATTATCGCTTGGGCAAAGGATCATCCGTCAGGGGTGGTCTTGGGCAAATTGTCTGAAAACCCACTGACTGCGGCCCCGCAGGGCGTGGTCAAATATATCGGTCAGGATTGGGGCTATTGGACGGCGGCCGCGCTCATTTCTCAGGAATAAGCCCTCGCGGCGCAAAACGCATCACCACCAGCAGCACGACCCCAAGCGTCAGCAACCGAAGTTGTTGGGCAGAATCGACAAGATGCGCCTTGAGCCAGCCGTCCGTCATCGGTGCAGTGATCAGCCCCATGATGACCGGCCCCGCGTTCTCGACAATCAGCCACAGCCATCCCAGCAGCAGCCCGCCCAGCACGGCCCCCCAATTATTGCCCGAGCCACCCACGATCACCATGATCCAGATCAGAAATGTGAACCGCAAAGGTGAATAGTTCGTTGGGGTGAGCTGCCCCTCCATCGAAGTCAGCATCGCCCCGGCAATGCCGATGACCACCGATCCGATGATGAAAACCTGCAAATGCCGTTTGGTCACGTTCTTGCCCATGGCGCTGGCGGCAACCTCATTGTCGCGGATGGCGCGCATCATGCGTCCCCAGGGCGATTTCAGCGCGCGTTCGGTGATCCAGATGATCGCCAGCAAGACACTGCCAAAGATGACCATGTGGAGCAATTTGACCAGAATGGTGGATGCCGTTGTCGGCTCCCATCCCCAATCAGCAACAAAGGCCAGAAAGCGGGGGCTGACCTGAAGGTCAACTT
>JAGPBG010000394.1 GCA_018063485.1 Cypionkella sp. | reverse complement strand
CGCCAGCCCCAGCACGATCCCGATCGCCCCGCCCAGCAGCGACAGCACCACTGATTCCACCAGAAACTGCAACAACACTTGCCGCTGCGACGCCCCCACCGCCAGCCGGATGCCGATCTCGCGCGTGCGCTCTGTCACCGACACCAGCATGATGTTCATGATCCCGATGCCACCCACCAGCAGGCTAACCCCGGCCACCGCCGACAACAGCCCGGTCAGGATATTGGTCACCCCGGTCAACATGGTGGTGATCTGCTCCATGTCAAAGACGTTGAAATCATCCGCATCCCCCGGTGCCACCCGCCTGCGCTCACGCATCAACCGCTCGATTTCGGCCTTGGCGCGCACCGGCTCCACCCCGTCGCGCACCGAGATATAGATCGCATCCACATCCCGGCTTCCAGAAATCCGCCGCTGAAAGGCCCGGATCGGCATCAGGATCACATCATCTTGATCCATCCCCATGCTGGAGGCACCCTTGGCCTGCAAGACCCCGATCACCCGGCAAGAAATGGCTTTCAACCGGATCACCGCATCCAGAGGATCGCCGCTGCCAAACAGCGTTTTGTGCATCGTGGCCCCCAAAATACATGAGGTCGCCCCCGAGCGCAGCTCGCTGTCGTAAAAATCGCGCCCCTCGGCAATCGCCCAATCGCGGATCACCAGATAGCGGTTGTCGGTGCCGGTCACCGTGGTGTCCGGACTGGAACCGGCAAAAATCACCACCATCGGGCGGCTGCTGATCGGTGAGGCGGTGACCACGCTTGCCACCTCGGCCTCAATCGCGCCGGCGTCCTTGATGGACAGGCTGGGTGCCGGTGGGGCGCGTGACCCCATGCCCTGTGCCGGTGCGCCTGATCGCAAAATCAGCATGTTGCTGCCCAAAGATGCCACATCGCTTTGCACCTGTTGGGTGGACCCTTGCCCGATGGTGACCAGCCCGATCACCGCCGCCACGCCAATCACAATCCCCAAAACCGTCAGGACAGACCGCATCGCATTGCGCCAGATCGCCGACAGCGCCAGCCTGATGGTTTCCCAAAGCATCAACCCGCCCTCCCATCCGACGCAATCCGGCCATCGACAAACTGCACCAGACGATGCGCATAGGCCGCCATATCGGGCTCATGCGTCACCATCAGGATCGTGATCCCCTCATCGCGGTTCAGCCCTTCGAGCAGGTCCATGATCTCGCGAGAGCGGGCGGTGTCGAGATTGCCCGTTGGCTCATCGGCCAGGATCACCGCCGGGCGAGTCACAATCGCCCGCGCGATCGCCACCCGCTGCTGCTGGCCGCCCGACAGTTCCGAAGGATCATGATGTCCGCGCCCCGACAGCCCCACCTTGTCCAGCGCCGCCATCGCCCGCGCCCGGCGCTCCTCGCGTGCAACGCCCTGATAAATCAGCGGCAATTCCACGTTTTCCTCGGCAGACACCCGCGGCAACAGGTTATAGCCCTGAAACACAAAGCCCAGATAATTGCGCCGCAACAGTGCCCGCTGATCCCGGCTCAAGCCCCCCACTTCGGCCCCGCCAAAGCGGTAACTGCCAGAGCTGGGCGTATCCAGACAGCCGATGATATTCATCGCGGTCGATTTGCCCGATCCGCTTGGCCCCATGATCGCCACAAACTCGCCGCGCTGCACATCCATATCCACCGCATCCAGCGCCACCACCCGCGCGGCCCCTGCCCCATAGATCCGACCGATCCCGCGCAAGCGGATCAGCGGCGCGCCAACCTCGCTCATGGCACCGCCACCACATCGGTGATCACGGCATCGCCTTCTGCCAGATCGCCCGAACGCACCTCGCTCACCCGGCCATCACTTGCCCCCGGCACAATGCTGACCGCCACCGCCACACCATCTCGCAAAACCCAGATCTCGCGCGTGCCGCTGACCTCTTCGCTGCGGCTCACCGGGGCCAAGGACGGCGGGCGCGGGAACAGCATCCCGATCAGGCCACTACCACTCGCCCGCCCTGCCTCGGCATCACTTTCCGGCGCGTAGCGCAGTGCCGCATTCGGCACCAGCAACACCGCCTTCACTTGGTGCACCACAATCTCGGCCACCGCCGTCATTCCGGGCCGCAGCAGCCCCTCGGAATTGTCCAGCGACAAGATCGCCTCGTAAGTCACAACGCCATCAATGGTTTTTGGTGCAAAGCGCAGTTGCGTCATCTTGGCGGCAAAGCTGCGGTCATTGAAGGCCTCGACGGTAAAGCTGGCCAGATCATCCACCTTCACCTTGCCGATATCGGCCTCGTCGATATCCACGCGCAACTCCATCTTGCGCAAATCCTCGGCCAGAGTGAACAAGACCGGTGCCTGAAACGATGACACCACGATCTGCCCCACATCAATGCTGCGGTTCAAAACAATCCCGTCAATGGGCGAACAGATACAGGCATCGGCCAGATTGGCCTCATTCACCGACAAATCCGCCTGCGACACCCGCAGATCGGCCTCGGCGCTTGCCACCGTGGCCTCGGCGCGTTGATAGACCGAATCCGTGCCTTGAAACGCCTCCAAGGTGATGACTCCCCGCTCGGCCAGCCGCTCGGCACGCTCATAGCTGCGCTTGGCATCCACCAATGTTGTCTTGGCCAGCGCCAGCCGCGCCTCGGCGGCGGCCAGCATGGCGCGCGAATGCTCCAGACTGGCCTTCAGCTTGTGGGTATCAAGCCGCGCCAGCTCCTGCCCCTTGGTCACGGTATCATTGAAATCCACCGCCACCGATTCCACCGTACCCGACAAGGCGCTGGAAATGCCGACCAAATTGGTCGGCTCTACGGTCCCGGTCGCCGTCACTACCACCGTGACATCGCCGCGCCTGACAGTTTCGCTCACATAGCTTTGCGCAGATTGTCCGGTTGCTGCAAGCCACCACCAGATCGCCAAAGCAACCCCGACGGCCACCAGGACGACCCAGCGCCAAGGGCCGTTCGGTGATTTCCGCGACAGCACTTTTGCCTCAAGATCAAGATCGGCAGCAT
>JAGPBG010000392.1 GCA_018063485.1 Cypionkella sp. | reverse complement strand
ATTCTGGCCGATAATGAGAGTGATCTGAATGAGGCGGTCTACCGTCTGGAAGAGGCCCTTACCGGCGATCCGGCGCTGGCCGATGTGGCCTCCGAGGGTGCCTTGCCTCGCCCCGAGGTGCAGATCGCGCCGCGCTTGGCCGAGGCTGCAAGACTAGGCATCACGGCGGCGCAAATCGCCGAAACCGTGCGGGTTGCAACAATTGGCGATGTCGATGCGGCGCTGGCGAAACTGTCTATCGACAATCGCCAGGTGCCGATAAGGGTGCAGATGAATGACACCACACGTAACAGCATCGACCAGATTGCCGCCCTGAAACTGACCACTGCGGCCGGTCAGGTGGTGCCGCTGTCGACCGTGGCCGATATTCGCCTGGGTCAAGGGCCATCCACTGTCACCCGGTTGAATCGCCAGCGCGCCGCCACCATCGGGGCCAATCTGCCGGTGGGGGTGCCGCTGGGAACGGCCTCTGAGCGCTTCAAGGAAATCGCTGCCGGGGTGAAACTGCCCGGCTCGGCGCAGATCAGGGAGTCTGGCGATGCCGAGGTGCAAAGCGAGTTGTTCTCGTCCTTTGGGCAAGCGATGATCATGGGGCTGATGCTGGTACTGACGGTGCTGATCTTGCTCTTCCGTTCGGTCTTGCAGCCCTTTACCATCCTTTTGTCGCTGCCGCTTGCCATCGGTGGCGTGGCGGCGGCCCTGATCCTGACCGGATCGGCGCTGTCGATGCCGGTGCTGATCGGGATTTTGATGCTGATGGGCATCGTGACCAAGAATGCCATCCTGTTGGTCGATTTCGCCGTTGAGATGCGCGCGCGCGGCATGGACCGGGTAAGCGCGGTAATCGAAGCGGGCCACAAACGCGCACAGCCGATTGTGATGACTTCGATCGCGATGTCGGCGGGAATGTTGCCCTCGGCGTTGGGCGTGGGCGAAGGCGGGGCGTTTCGTGCACCGATGGCGACGGCGGTGATCGGCGGTATTATCGTGTCAACCGTTCTCAGCCTTGTGGTGGTGCCGTCATTTTACTTGATCATGGACGATCTGTCGCGCGGACTTGGCAAGCTGTTCAGCGGTATGGTCGGCAAGAAAGAGGTGGAACCTGTGGAGCCAGCCGCGCATGAACTGGCCGCGAACATTATGGGGCTGGAGCAGAGCCAAAACACCGCGATGGGGCTGATCTCAGCCGATCAGGCCGATCTGCGCAGCCGCCTGTCGGTGCTGGAGGCACGGGCCGCGCATCGCAGCAAACCCGATCTCGCTGCAGAATGAAAAAGGCTCTCCGCAGGGGGAATATTTGGGTAAAGTGCAAATGATGCGCGCGGCCCTAGATTGAGAACGGCCCGCCTTGGGGAACACCCGGCATCACGCAGAGCATCTCGTAAAGCAGGTTGGCCCCGATCAAGGCGGTGTTGCCCGAAGGATCATAGGGCGGCGAGACCTCGACAAGATCACCGCCGATCAGGTTCAAGCCCGCGCAACCGCGCACGATCTCAAGCCCTTGCCAGATCGTCAGGCCCCCCGGCTCGACCGTACCGGTGCCCGGCGCAAAGGCCGGATCAAGTGAATCGATATCATAGGACAGATAAACCGGCACATCGCCGATCTTGGCGCGGATGTCGGCCATCAGCGGGGCGAGGGATTTATACCAACAGGCCTCGGCCTGAACCACGGTCCAACCCTTGTCACGGCCCCAGTTGAAATCCTCGGGGCTATAGCCGGTGCCGCGCAAACCGATCTGGAACACCTTGTCATTGATCAGACAGCCCTCTTCCCAGGCACGCCGAAACGGACAGCCATGTGCCACCTTTTCACCGAACATGGTATCGTTGATATCGGCATGGGCATCGACATGGATCAGCGCCACCGGCCCGTGAGCTTTCTTCATCGCGCGCAGGATCGGCCAGGTAAGTGTGTGATCACCCCCCAAGGTGAGGGGTTTGGCCCCGGTGGCAAGCAGCGCATCATAGTAACCCGAAATGATCTCGACCGATTTCTTCAGATCAAAGGTGTTGATCGGCACATCGCCAATATCGGCCACCTGCAAATGATCAAAGGGGGCGGCACCGGTGGCCATGTTATAGGGCCGCAACATCCGGCTTTCATCGCGGATCTGGCGCGGACCCAACCGCGTGCCGGGCCGGTTCGAGGTGCCGATATCCATCGGGATGCCGACAAAAGCCACATCCAGCCCCTTTGCATCCGCTTGCGTCGGCAGCCGCATCATCGTCGCCGGCCCACCAAAACGCGCCATCTCGTTGCCGCCAAGCGGTTGGTTGAATTTTGTCATCGCCACCTCCCTTTTGGGGTCAGCCTAGCCAAACCCCTGCGCGCGCACCAATGAAAAAGGCACCCCGCAGGGTGCCCGTTCCGTATCTTTGCACCCCCTGAAAATCAGGCGGCCGAAGAGATGAACTTCACCGCATCGCCAAAGGTCTGGATGGTTTCGGCGGCGTCATCGGGGATCTCGATCCCGAACTCTTCCTCGAACGCCATGACCAGCTCGACGGTGTCAAGGCTGTCAGCGCCCAGATCGTCGATGAACGACGCGTTCTCGGTCACTTTGTCAGCTTCGACGCCCAGATGCTCGACGACGATCTTCTTCACGCGATCAGCGATGTCGCTCATGTCACTTCCTCATATCGTTGCGGGGAGATGCCCCGGTCCCTTTTATGGCCCTTTGCGGCCGTCTCATACCGCGCAAACGCTGCGGCACCGGCCCCGCAAAACGGCCACCGGTTTAGTCCTGCGCGCCTATAGCAAGCGCTTTGCCTCATGGCAAACGCTTTCCTCGGCTCCGGCTATACCATCGCCATTCCGCCGTTCACATGCAAGACCGAACCGGTGATATAGCCCGCCTCGGGGCTGGCCAGATACAGCACCGCCGATGAAACCTCGCGCACCTCACCCATACGCGCGGCAGGCACGCCGACAAGGATCTTGCCCTTTTGCTCTTCGGTCAATTTTTCGGTCATCGCGGTCGAGATGAACCCCGG
>JAGPBG010000393.1 GCA_018063485.1 Cypionkella sp. | reverse complement strand
GCCTCGAAGATCGAGTTGAAGGCGAAAGACCATGTCAGCGCGATGGTGGCTGTGAGGATCGAGAGGGTGAGGGTCGAGGCGGTGGAGGCATCCGACATCAGGCGCAGCCCGATTGTGGCCACGGCAACGCCGAGCGTCTCGAAGCTGATGGCGTAGAGGATTTTTCGGCTGGTGGGGGTCATGGGCTGGCACAACCTTCCGCAAGATCAAGCGCCGGATCGCGCACCGTGGTCTGGATGTTCAGCAGGCCCAGCGTGGTGTGGAAGAAATTGTCCTGACTGACCTGTTGGTGCGCCTTTCCTGCAAGACATTTCATTGTAACTCCCAGTTGGGTTTCAAAACGCGGCGAAAGCCACGCCAGAAGTGGGGTGTGGGTTTGCTCATCAGGGGCTATGAAATAAGGGGCGGAATGAAGATAGACGCCGTTTTCGCCCAGTGATTCGCCATGGTCGGACTGATAGAGCAGCGCGGGAATCACGCGGTCCTGATCGTTCAGCATGTCAATGATCTGCGACAGGATCAGGTCGGTGTAGGCGATGGTATTGTCATAGGCATTGACGATTTCGGCATCGCTGCACTCTGACAGCTCGACTGATTGGCAGGCAGGCTTGAACGGTTCAAAATCAAGGGGGTAGCGCAGGTAATAGGGTGGGCCGTGGCTGCCAACCGTGTGCAGAACGATTACCGTGTTTCTTGTTGCCTTCTCGATGATCTGACGAAGCGGGGAAAGCAGGATTGAATCGTTGCACTCGCCCCTGCCGCAAACCGCCGGGTCCGGGCTGCTGGTCAGCAAGGTGATTTTTGCCCGTTTTGCAACGTCGTAATCGGTTTCGTTGTTTTCAAGCCATTCAACGGCAAAGCCGGCATGGCCAAGCACATCCAGCAGGTTTTCCGATGCTGCTGCGGCCTCGTAGCTATAGTCGTCGCGGGAAAGATGAGAAAACATGCAAGGCAGCGAAACTGCGGATGAAGTGGCGCAGGTGACGGAATCGAAAAACAGAACGCCGCGTTTTGCCATTTCGGGATTCGTCGGGCGCTCATATCCGCCAAGACTGAAATTCTTGCTGCGAGCAGTCTCTCCAACCACCAACACCATGACCACCGGCTTGACAGCGCCTGCCAACCTGGGCCCTGACTTGGCATCCAGCCCCAAAGGCTCCACCTTGATATTTGCGCTTCGGACCAGCAGGGCACCATATTTTATAATGGCTCCGATGCTGGCGCTGGGTTGCAGGCTGGCCTCCAATTCGTGATGGCCGCGGATCACCGCATAATAGGCCTTGAAATTGGTTCCCACCAAAAGCGCGAACAGCAAGACGGCGCCGACCCAGGTGCCGACCCAAGCCAGAACCCGTCGCCATAGTTGTGCCGGTCTGAGCCTGACCCACATGACAAACAGGCTGGGCAATATGCCGCAAAGCAACAACCGGATCACCAGAGCTGCGGAAATCAAACGTCCGGCCTCCCGGCTGTTGGAGTTCGCTACATTCTGAATCATTTCGCGGTCGATCAACACGCCAAGGGTGTCTTGAAAATGCGATGCGCCAGCGCTGATCAGCAGCACCAGGATCAGCACCGGCTTTTGCAGAAACGGAGGGGCCAGCAGGGATGTCGCGAATAACACCATGCAAAAGCCGATGGCGGCATAGGTGATCATCTGGAGCGGTTGGCCATCAAACACCTGCGCGTTCAGACGCAAGAAGGTCCAGTTGCCGGTTGCAAAGATGAATAGCGCGACAAGCAAGGACAGCGTTGTCGCGCGAAGGGTGGGTCTGGACAAGAAAGCGGCCTGAATTTGGACAGATCGGCGCAAGTGTAGGCAGGCCTTCGGGCAGGGACAAGGCGGTTTCGCGTAAAGGTCGGTTTGACGGCGGCGCTGCGCTTGGGGTAAGCCATGAGGATGAAAAGGGAGACAGTGATGAGCCGTGCATTCGTATTTCCGGGGCAGGGTGCCCAGACCATCGGCATGGGCCGCGCCTTGGCCGAGGCCTATCCGGCGGCAAAGGCGGTGTTTGACGAGGTGGATGAGGCTTTGGGCGAAAAGCTGTCCAGCCTGGTTTGGGAGGGCTCGATTGAGGAATTGACGCTGACCCGAAACGCACAACCGGCGTTGATGGCGACCTCGATCGCGGCGCTGAGGGCCCTGGAGTCCGAGGGGATCGGAATCGAGAGTGCAACTTTCGTGGCCGGGCACAGTTTGGGCGAATATTCCGCCCTTTGTGCCGTTGGCTCGCTGGATCTGGCCGATACGGCGCGGCTGCTCAGGGTGCGGGGCCAGGCCATGCAAGAAGCGGTGCCGGTGGGTTTGGGCGCGATGGCGGCGCTGTTGGGGTTGGATTTTGCCCAGGCCACCGAAGTCGCCGCCGAGGCGGCGCAAGGCGAGGTGTGTCAGGCCGCCAATGACAACGACCCGATGCAGGTGGTGGTGTCTGGGCACCGGGGGGCGGTTGAGCGGGCCTTGGAGATCGCCAAGGCCAAAGGTGCCAAGCGCGCGTTGCTGTTGCCGGTGTCGGCACCCTTTCATTGCAGCCTGATGCAACATGCGGCATCCGTCATGGCCGAGGCTTTGGCCGGCGTGGTGATCCATCCGCCAGCGGTTCCGGTCGTTGTGAATGTGCGCGCCGAAGCGGTGAGCGAACCCGACCGCATCCGCGCGCTGTTGGTGGCTCAGGTGACGGGATCGGTGCGCTGGCGTGAATCCGTGCTGTGGATGGAAGGTGCGGGTGTGACCGAGTATTGGGAAATCGGCGCGGGCAAGGCCCTTTCGGGGATGATCAAGCGCACGGCTGCGGGCGCTGTGACACGGGCGATTGGCACGCCCGAGGATGTGCTTGCGGCCAAGGCGTAAGCGGGGGATCCCCCCCGGCACCGCCGCGGGAATAGCTGAGCGATGAGGCTACGGAGTGGCAAGGATCAGCTTGCCTTGACATCTGTGTCCGATGCCCGCTTGGCAGCTTGGGGCTATGGGTGGATAGTGCGGGTCACAAGGGATAAAG
>JAGPBG010000391.1 GCA_018063485.1 Cypionkella sp. | reverse complement strand
AATTGCTGCGCATATGCGACAACCAGAGATCATGGTATTTGTGCCTGCGCTTTCGCTTGTGGCATTTTGGCTTGGGGGAAGCCAAGCCCTTGTTATCACGGCAATTGCCACGCCGATGTTTCTGATGCTCGCCGGAGCCATTGATCTGACCAATGCCGGGCAAGAGCCAAGCCTGGGGCAAAGGGCGCAGATTGTGGCTTTCTTGGAAAGGGCAATGCGGGAAGCGCCGCTCACAGGGCGTTCGACGGCCTGTCTGGTGTTACAATTTGATGAGATGGATAAACTGGTAAACCGGCATGGCCGCGCCGCGCAGGCGGCAGTGCTTGCTCAGACCGCAGAGCGCTGGGTTGCAATGGTTCGGGAAGGCGATGTCGTCGTTCAGATAGAGGGCGGAGGCTTTGCTGTGGCGTTGGCCCCGGTGCAGCGGCTTGATCTTGAGGCCGTCATACAAATGGCGGCGCGGCTTCAAGGTGCCTTGGCAATTCCGTTCAGTGTTGATGCCGCGCGCATTTATGCAACGGTTTCGGTAGGGTTCTGTCTTTCGGCGCGCGCGCCCAAGCAAAGTGGCCTGGCTCTGCTGGAGGCCGCTCAGATTGCAGCGGATGAGGCCGCACACCATGGTCCCGGCGCAATCCGTGTATTCTCTGCTGAAATGGCCCGCATCAGCGCAGATCGCGATGCCCAGCGCGAAGAGTTGGAGTTGGCTTTGGATGAGGGGCAAATCCGCACCTATTTCCAGCCGCAGATCTCAACCGACACCGGCACTATCACCGGGTTTGAGGCTTTGGCCCGCTGGCATCACCCGGAACGTGGCTTGATCCCGCCAAGTGAGTTCCTGCCCAAAATCGAAGCGGCAGGTCTGTCTGAGCGCTTGGGCGAAGTGATGCTGTTCAATGCACTCTCTGCGCTGACGGTGTGGGACAAGGCCGGGTTCAATGTGCCACGCGTCTCGGTCAATTTCTCCTGCGCCGAGTTGCGCAACCCTAAACTTGTGGACAAGTTGAAATGGGAGTTGGATCGCTTTGATATGCAATCAACGCGGCTCTGTGTGGAAATTCTTGAAACTGTCGTTGCCTATACGGCTGATGATGTGATCGTGGCGAACTTGGCGGCCCTTGCTTCGCTGGGCTGTCAGATTGATCTGGATGATTTTGGCACTGGCCATGCCTCGATCACATCAATTCGGCGTTTTCCGTTGCGGCGGCTCAAGATTGACCGCAGTTTTGTGACGCGAGTTGATGCCGACCGTGAACAACAAAAGATGGTTTCGGCAATTCTTTCCATGGCCGAGCAATTGGGACTGGAGACACTGGCAGAAGGGGTGGAAACCCCGGCGGAACACTCGATGCTTGCGCAACTGGGCTGCAATGAGGTTCAGGGTTTCGGCATCGGGCGCCCGATGCCCTTGGCCGAGAGCAGTGAATGGATCACCCGTCATATTTCGCGAAAGACGACATTCCCGCGAATTGGCGGACGAATCCGCCAAGGCCCGGCGCCGCTATAATGTGGTCGTTTCGGCGTTGCCTCGAGGTCAGTCAATCTGTCATTGAAGTGAAAACTTTCCGGTTCGTCGAACTAAAGGGGCTCTGTGCTGCGAATGCTCTGGAAAATAGCTTGACCTTTCCTGCCCCCTTCTGTTGAACCACGCCTTGACCCTGAACAGGAATGGTGCTGGTCCCGATGGACGATCAAAACAAGAATCTCATCCTTGCAACCGTGCTCAGCTTCCTGGTGATATTGGGCTGGTTCGTGGCCGGTCCCATGCTTTTCCCGCAATGGTTCCCCGAGCCAGCGGCAAATACGGCCCCAGCAGATTTGAAGGCGACAGAGCCAACAGCAACGGCGACGGTCCCTGCCGACCAGGCAACGGCTGCAGACGCGACGCCTTTGGCAGGCCAGTCAGTAGATCCCCTGCCCGAAGCGCCGCGATTGAAGATCGAGACCCCCAAACTGTCGGGGTCAATCTCAACCCTTGGCGGCCGGATCGACGACCTTTTGCTGACGACCTATCGTGAGACGCTGAAGCCTGATTCCCAAAATGTACGCATGCTGACACCAGTGGGCAAAGAGCATCCCTATTACGCTGTTTTTGGTTGGGGTCCGGGGAACGGACTTAAAGAGGCAGACGTGCCGGGTGCCAAAACCCAATGGAATTTGACATCGGGCGACACGTTGAAAGTGGATGCTCCGGCAACGCTGACCTGGGACAACGGCAAGGGACTGGTCTTTACCCGCACGATTTCGGTTGATGCCGAATTCATGTTCACAGTCTCTGATCAGGTGCAAAACAATGGCTCGGCACCCGTCCAACTCTATCCCTATGGAATTGTGGCCCGGTTTGGCCTTCCGAAACTGGAGAACATCTATGTGGTGCATGAAGGGCTGATCCGTCGGACCGACGGCACCTATCTGGAACAGAAATACTCCAAACTGGCAGACCTGCCGGAGCTTGAAGGCGCGCGCGGCGAAATGGTTGAGGGCAAGACCGATGGGTGGATCGGCTTTACCGATCACTACTGGATGACAACCTTGATCCCCGATCAGGGCAAACCCTATACTGCGGTGGCAAAATACACGCCCGGTGCTGATATCTATCAAGCCGAGGTTCGCCAGCCCTTGATGACTGTTGCCCCCGGTGCCACTGGCCAAACCACCACGCGGCTGTTTGCCGGGGCCAAGGAATGGGAGGCCATCAACACCTACCAAAAACGCGACGGTATCGCCGGTTTCATTGATTCGATTGATTGGGGTTGGTTCTATTTCCTGACCAAGCCGATTTTCTACATTCTCCATATGTTGCATGGCCTGATTGGCAACATGGGCCTGTCGATCATTGCGCTGACCTTCTTCCTGAAGGTGCTGGTGCTGCCATTGGCCTATAAATCCTATGTGTCGATGGCACGGATGAAGGAGTTGCAGCCCGAGATTGAGGCGTTGAAAGAGCGCACGGGCGAGGACAAGCAAAAGCTGCAAAAGGAAATGATGCAGCTTTACAAG
>JAGPBG010000389.1 GCA_018063485.1 Cypionkella sp. | reverse complement strand
GGCATCGTAAACCCCGGCCTGCACATAGATCCGATTGGCACACACACAGGTCTGCCCGTTGTTGCGGAATTTCGAGATCATCGCGCCTTCGACAGCCGCATCCAGATCGGCATCGTCGAACACGATGAAGGGTGCATTGCCGCCCAATTCCATCGAGCATTTGAGCACCTGCCCTGCCGCTTGCCGCAACAGGATACGCCCCACTTCGGTTGATCCGGTAAAGGTCAGCTTGCGAATGGCCGGATTCTCGCAAAATTCCTTGCCAATATCGGATGAGCGCGACGAGGTGATCACCGAGAACACCCCCGCTGGTACCCCCGCGCGTTCCGCCAGAACCGCCAAAGCAATTGCCGACAGCGGCGTTTCCGCCGCAGGCCGCGCCACAAACCCGCAACCGGCCGCCAAAGCCGGAGCCACTTTTCGCGCGATCATCGCGTTCGGGAAATTCCACGGCGTGATCGAGGCCGCAACCCCAATCGGCTGTTTGATCACGGTGATCCGCTTGTCGCGCTGATGGCCGGGGATGGTCTCGCCATAAATCCGCTTTGCCTCTTCGCCAAACCACTCGATAAAGCTGGCACCGTAAGCCACCTCACCCTTGGCCTCAGCCAAAGGTTTGCCCATCTCTGCGGTCAGGATCGCACCCAGATCATCGACATTCGCCATACACAGATCGAACCATTTGCGCATCACCGCCGCGCGTTCCTTGCCGGTGCGCGCTGCCCATTCGCGCCGCGCCACATCGGCGGCAGCAATCGCGCGGGCCGCATCGGCACGGGTCAGGTCGGGAACCTTGGCAATCACATCGCCTCGCGCGGGATTCTTTACATCAAAGGTCGCGCCATCCTCGGCCTCGATCCATTTGCCCGCCACATAGGCTTTGTTCGGCAAAAGGCTGGGGTCTTTCAGGATAGAGCGCAGATCGGTCACGGAATCGAGCATTGGGGCCTCCCATTTCAAGCTTGCACTTGGAATGCCCTCTGGCAGTGTAAAAGTCCAGTTCCCGCATGAATCGGGAGCAATAATTTGATCAAATCAAGAGGACATATGCCGCTGGAAACCGATATGGACCGCGCCTATGCCAATGGCGCGTTTATTCCCGGCTCTGAAACCCTTCCCGCGAGATGGGAAGCCGAGGCGGCACGCTTTCGCGCAGCCCTTGGCTCTCGCGCGCGTCTCGCCCTTCCCTATGGCCCAAACCCACGCAACGCTTTCGATCTGTTCATGCCCCAGAGCAAAGCCAAGGGTCTGATGATCTTCATCCACGGCGGCTATTGGTGTGACTTTGGCCGCGAAAGCTGGTCGCATTTTGCGGCTGGCGCGCTCTCACGGGGCTGGGCTTGCGCCATGCCCTCCTACACCCTGGCCCCCGAGGCCCGCATTGCCCAGATAACCCGGGAGATCGCCACCACCACCCGTGCGGCACAGGCATTGGTCGCAGGCCCAACCGTGATCACCGGCCATTCCGCAGGCGGACATCTCGCCGCCCGCATGGCCTGCACCGATATTGCGCTCACAGGCATCACCCGCGTTGTGCCAATCTCGCCGCTTTCCGATCTCGCCCCCCTGATGCAGACCGAGATGAACCAAACCCTCCACCTCACCCCAGACGAGGCCCGCAGCGAAGGCCCTGCCCATCTGACCCGCCGCACCGAAACCCAGGCCCATATCTGGGTAGGTGCCATGGAACGCCCCGCGTTCCTGTGGCACGCGCGCCTGTTGTCAGAGAACTGGGCCTGCCCTTGGACCGCATCCCCGGACAAACACCATTTCAACGTGATTGACGATCTGCAAAACCCCGAATCAGACTTGATGAAAACCATCCTCGCCGCCTGATTTCATCTGTCTCCAAATATTCCCGGGGGAAGCCGCAAAGCGGCATGGGGGCAGCGCCCCCAATTGGCGCGCCGCGCCAAATCAGCCGTTGGCGTGCATCCGCTCGATGTAATCGCGCATTTCCTGTGCCTCATGCCGCGCATCGCGCAAGCCTTCCATAGCCGCGCGCAACTCGGCTTCGGTCTGAGCGATTTGCCCCGTCAACTCGGTCTCGCGCTGATCCAGGTACACAAGTGCCTGATCCCGCACTTCCTCGGCCTCATGCAAAGACTGCGCCAAGCCGTCCAACTCGGCCATGTCTCCTCCGGCAACACGTGTAAAGCGGTGCATCAGCCAATAGGTGAACCAACCCATCGCAAAGGCGACCAGCAGAATGATCGCGGTGGCAATGATGAATTCGGTGCGATTCATATCTGGTTCGTCCTATCCGTTGCTGTCCGGCCGCGCCTTGGGGCGGATCGTCCGCTGCTGCGGGGCAACCGATGGGGTTGTATCACCCGAAAAATCCGGCGCGTCCACAGTCGGCACTGTGCTGTCCCGACCCGGCAGTGTTGATTCGGCAACGCTGGTCTGTTCAACCTGCGGCTGCCCGATCAGCACGAATTCAATCCGTCGATTCGATTCGCGCCCGCTCTCGGTGGTATTGTCTCCTATCGGATCGGCCTCGCCATAGCCTTTGGCCACCATACCCGACACATCCACCTGGCGCCCCTGCAAGGCCACCAGCACCGCCTCGGCCCGCGCCTGACTGAGGGCGCGGTTGCCCTCTTCCGATCCCTGACTGTCGGTATAACCACCGATCTCGATCTGAATGCCGTTGCAGCCCTTCAGCGCCACCGCAAGCGCCTGCATCACCTTGCCTGATGCCGCATCCACCTCGGCAGAGCCGGGGGTGAAGGTGATCTTTTGCTTGATCAACACGGTATCCACGGCCTCGATACAGTCCTGCGGTGTCGGAAGTGCCGCCAAGGGATCAAGTTGCTTGTCATAGGTGACATCGACCTTGAAGGTTTTGCCCTGTCCCAATTTTTCCGACAGGATCTGCGAAATCCGGGCCCGCGCGTTCTGCGATCCGGTCACGCCCTTGATCTCGACCACATCGGCACGCACCAGCAGACTGCCGTTGTCCAATTCGGCCAAGGCCTGCAATCCCGCCAAGACCTGCAC
>JAGPBG010000390.1 GCA_018063485.1 Cypionkella sp. | reverse complement strand
GGGCGAGATCGGCCAGAACGGCATCGGGCGGGGCGCAATCGGTGTAGCTGAGGCGCAGGTTCATCGGGCAATGGCTGCGCAGGGCGGTAAAGCCCGCGTGCATCTCGGACGCCAGAACACGCGCGACGGAACGGGCGCGCGGATCGGTTGGCCAGATCCTTGCATCGGGGTGGCGGGTGGCCAGTTCTTCGGCGATGGCGATGGTTTCGGGGACGACGAAACCCTCGGGTGTGCGCATGGTGGGGGCGGTTTTGGCCGGGGGATAGTCACGCAGCATGTTGGGGAGTTCGTCGGAATAAAGCCGGGCGAGATGGGTTTTCACCGGGATATCGAAGGCGTCAAACAAAAGCCAGCCGCGCAGGGACCAGCTTGAATAGGCGCGGTCGCCGATGATGAGATCGTAGGACATGGTTAATCTGCTCCGTTGCCTTGTGGCAGGTTAGGGGAGGACAAGCCCCGCGCAAAATGATGATTTTTGGCGAGGATCATCACGGAATGTGATTGATCAGATCGGCGGTGCCGGCGGTGATGCGGGTGAGGGACAGGTTGTCGATGCGGTGCGCGAACGCCTGTTCGGGCGTCAGGCGCAGGGCCAGTTGCAGGGCGGCGACGATGGCGCCGAAATGGGCAACGATGATGATGTCATCTGCGCTGCCGTTGAGGCGGGAAAGGGCGGCTTGCACGCGGGCGGTGAGGTCGTGCCAGCTTTCGCCGCCGGGCGCGCGCACGTCGCCGGGGGTCTGGTAAAAGGCGCGGATATGCTCGGGGGTGGTGGCTTCGATCTCGGCAAAGCTGCGCATCTCCCAGATGCCGAAGTGCATTTCTCGCAAGGCGGGATCATGCGGCAGGCGGGGGCGCGGGGCGAGCGTGTCGGCGGTGGTGATGGCGCGGATGAGGTCGGAGGAAATCACCGGCGCGTTGGGGAGGAAGGCGTTGAGACGGGCGATTGCAGCGGTATCAGACAGATCGGCGGGCAGGTCGGTCCAGCCGACCATGGTTTTGGCATGGGTGGGGCCGTGGCGGACCAACCAGAAGCGGGTCATTTGGGGGCCATATCCGCACCCTTGAGCGCGAGCGGCAGGCCGGCAATCACGGTGATGACGCTGTCGGCTTGGGCGGCAAGCCGTTGGTTCAGGCGGCCCTGATGATCACGAAAGGCGCGCGCGAGTGGGTTTTCGGGAACGATTCCCCAGCCGACTTCGTTGGACACTATGACAACGGGCGCGGCGCAGGTGGAAAGGGCGGCGAGGAGCGTTTCGGTTTCAGCCGCAGTATCGCGATCTGCCAGCAAGATATTGCTGAGCCAGAGCGTCGCGCAATCAAGGAGTGCGGCGGCGTTGGCGGGGATATCGGCCAGTGCTGCGGCGGCGGTAAGGGGGGCGTTATGAGTGATCCAGCCTTTGCCCCGGTCGGCGCGGTGTTGCGCGATGCGCTCGGTCATCTCGCTATCCCAAGCCTCGGCGGTGGCGATGTAATGGCGCGGGCGCTGGGCGGCGGTGATCAGACGCTCGGCGTAACTGGATTTGCCGGAGCGCGCGCCGCCGACGACGAGGGTAAGTCTGGGCAAGGAAATTGCGGTGGGGGGTGATCCGGTCAAGGGTTGCCTGCGTATGAAGAGAAATCCGGTAAGTTCAACGGAAAGGAAAGGGGGTTAAGATGCCACTGGATATCTATACCGATCAAACCCTGTCGCGCCAAGCGCGCAAGGCGGAACTGCTGGATGCGGAAACCGAATTGGCGCTGGCCTATGCTTGGCGCGATCAGCGCGACGAGGCGGCACTGCACCGGCTGATCACCGCCTATATGCGGTTGGCGATTTCGATGGCGTCGAAATTCCGCCGCTATGGCACGCCGATGAATGATCTGATCCAAGAGGCATCTTTGGGCCTTATGAAGGCGGCGGAAAAGTTTGATCCCGACCGCGGCGTGCGGTTTTCGACCTATGCGGTGTGGTGGATCAAGGCCAGCATCCAGGACTATGTGATGCGTAACTGGTCGATGGTACGCACAGGGTCCACATCGGGGCAAAAGGCGCTGTTCTTCAACCTGCGCCGGGTGCAGGCCAAATTGGAGCGCGAGGCGCAGGCGCTTGGCATCTCGCTGGATCAACATCAGTTGCGCGAAAAGGTGGCGCTGGAGATCGGCGTGACCATGGCTGAGGTCGCGATGATGGAGGGGCGGTTGGCGGGGTCTGATGCCTCGCTGAACGCCACGCAAGCCGCCGATGAGGACGGGCGCGAGTGGATCGACGCGCTGGAGGATGAGGCCCCGCAGGCCGCCGAAGTGGTGCAGGCCGCGCATGACCGCATGAAGGTGCGCGATTGGCTGGTGCAGGCGATGGGGGCCTTGCCCGCGCGCGAACGCCATATCGTGGCCGAGCGGCGGTTGCGCGAGGATCCGCGCACGCTGGAATCGCTGGGGGCCGAGTTGGGGCTTTCCAAGGAGCGCATCCGGCAGTTGGAAGCGGCGGCCTATGGCAAGCTGCGCAAAGCGCTGGTGACCAATTCCACCGAGATCATGGCGTTTTTGTAAACGGGTTGAGTTTGGCGCGGGGGACTCCTAAAGCTGGTGCAGTCAGCGGGAGACTTGGGCGATGTTGGGTTCCAAACGCGTGCTTTTGATCATCGGCGGCGGGATTGCCGCCTATAAATCGCTTGAGCTGATCCGGTTGTTGAAGAAATCGGGGGCCTTTGTGACTCCGGTTTTAACAGCGTCAGGGGCCGAGTTTGTCACGCCCCTATCGGTGTCGGCACTTGCGGGGGAGAAGGTTTATTCCAGCCTGTTCGATCTGACCGATGAGGCCGAGATGGGGCATATCCAGCTATCCCGCGTGGCCGATCTGGTGGTGGTAGCCCCGGCGACGGCGGATCTGATGGCGAAAATGGCGGGCGGGCGGGCGGAGGATCTGGCCTCGACGCTGCTGTTGGCCACCGATACCCCGGTGATGGTGGCCCCGGCGATGAATGTGCGGATGTGGGAGCATAAGGCGACGCAACGTAATCT
>JAGPBG010000388.1 GCA_018063485.1 Cypionkella sp. | reverse complement strand
GCCGGTGCCGACGGCGGTGCCGCCTTGGGCCAGCTCATAAATGTCGGGCAGGCACATCTTGACGCGGGCGATGCCCTTGGCGACCTGCGCGGCATAACCGGAAAACTCCTGTCCCAGAGTGAGGGGCGTTGCATCCTGGGTATGGGTGCGGCCGATCTTGATGATGTCTTTGAAATCATGCGCTTTTGCATCAAGTGCCATATGCAGTTTTTCCAGCCCCGGCAGCAGGGTATCGCGCGCCATCATGCCGATGGCAACATGCATCGCGGTCGGGAAAGTGTCGTTTGAACTTTGCCCCATGTTGACATGATCATTCGGATGCACGGGCTTTTTGCTGCCCATGGTGCCGCCGAGCATCTCGATCGCGCGATTCGAGATCACCTCATTGGCATTCATGTTGGATTGTGTGCCAGAGCCGGTTTGCCAGACCACGAGCGGGAAATTGTCGTCGAACTTGCCGTCGATCACCTCTTGGGCAGCGGCGGCGATGGTTTTGCCGAGTTCTGCGTCGATGTCACCTTGGACGATATTCACCAAAGCGCAGGCTTTCTTGATCACCCCCAGCGCGCGGATGATGGCGACCGGTTGACGCTCCCAGCCAATGGGAAAGTTGATGATCGAGCGTTGGGTCTGCGCGCCCCAGTATTTGTTGCTGGGAACCTCAAGCGGGCCAAAGCTGTCGGTTTCGGTGCGGGTCATGGCTGCCTCCTGCATGGTTCGGGGCTGTCTTAGGCTTGGGTCGGGGAGAAATCAATTGGTATGCTGTGGCATACCGAATGATTTCACACTGTCACTGCGCGGCGGCTTCGGATTTGCGGCAAAAGCTGAATACGCGGGCTGGGGGCAGGTTGAGCCAGACTTTGACGCCAGTATCGACACTTAGCCCCAATTGCGCGATCTGGTCAGGGGTGATCGGGGGGCGGGGGCCGTAGGTGAACTGGATATAGAAACCGCCGGGTCGCAGCACATCGAAGGCAGCTTTGACGATGGAATAGCGCAGATCGGGCGGCATCGAGAGCAAGGGAAGGCCGGAAACCACCGCTCCAACTTGATCCTGCATCAGGTTGCGGGCCTGCTGGGCACCGGTGTTGTGGATGGTGACGCCGGGGAAACGCTGGGCAAGGTGGCTGGCAAAATCGCTGCTCATCTCGAACAGCGTCAGATCACGCGGGGCGACGCCGGCGGCCAGAATGCCGGCAGTCAATGCGCCAGTTCCGGGGCCAAATTCGACCACTTTGCCGGTCTGGGGGCCAAGACCGCGAGCCATGGCGCGCGCGAGCCATGGAGACGAGGGCGCAATGGCGGAAACCTGTGCCGGACGGTTCAGCAATTGGCGAAAAAACAACAATGTATCAGACATTCAAGCCGCCTTTATGCAGAAGATGCGGCTTGCGCCTATTGCTTGCGAAACTTGTCAAGCCGGACGATCTGGGCGTCTTGGTGCGGCGGCGGATCATCATCAGGTTCGTCGTCCGCCTCTTCGATGCCTTCGTGCTCGTGCTGCTCGAACCGCAAACCGAACTCGACCGAAGGGTCGACAAAGGTGCGGACCGCATCGAACGGAATGACCAGATGCTCGGGGTTGTCGCCAAAGTTCAGCGTGATCGAAAATCCGTCGTTGGTGACGGCCAAATCCTCGAACCAGTTCTGAATAACCACAGTCATTTCATCAGGATAGCGAGACCGCAACCAGTCAGCTATCTCTACGCCATCGGTATTGGTGTCGAAGGTGATAAAGAAATGATGCGTGCCGGGCAGGCCGTTCCTGGATACATCGCTGAGAACGGTCTGGATCAGTCCGCGCATGGCGCGATGCATGAGGTTCCCGTAATCAATTGTCTGCGCCATGCAATGCCCCCGCAAATATGGGTGCAGCATAGGGGATTTGAGAATGAAGAAAAGGGGGCAGTGTCAGAAGAATGCTGCCGTGGCAAAGATTCGGCGAAAAGTGCCGGTTTGCGTCACTGTCTGGAGTTTCTGAAAAATGAATTCTGTAACCTTATGGAAAGGTGCAGGTTTCTGTTGCCAGGTACCTGCGAACCCCGCCTTACGCGGCTAAGCGCAAGGACTTAGTTTCGGCGACTCGAACTGCTTACGCAGCCAAAGCCATTGCCGGAGCACGGTTGTCATTTGCAACTGTACATTTGGACCGATAACGGTGGTTCCTCACCGAGCAAAAGCTGGCCCCTTTAGACGTTCGTCGATCCTATTTCGACCCCAATGGCCCGCAAAGACGGGAGAGTTGGTGGAGTCGCCGGGTACCGCCCCCGGGTCCGAGCCGTTTATTATGGGTGCGTTTATCGCCATAGTCCGAGTTGCCCCGGACATGAGCAATATAGGGCCGCAGATCGGGTTGCGCAAGGGTGGCAGGCGAGGGGGCGAGCGCAAGGCTGCGGTACGGTCGAAACATCAAGGATTTGCGCAAGGGATGCGGGGCGTATGGGGCGCCTGTGCAAAGGGTGAGGATGTGAAATGCGCGCTTTGTCAGCTAACCCGATTGTGCGGAACTTGGTCGCGCAACATGAAAAACCCGCCCCAAGCGCGGGGCTTGGGGCGGGTTTTCATCAGTGTGAAACCATCAACCGATCAGAAGCCCGATTTGATCATCTCGAACTCTTTGAGCATCCGGTCGCGCATCTGGGTCGGGATCGGGGTTTGCGCCAGCAGCGTGGTGTCGATCGGGTTCACATCGGCGGCGACCAATTGCTCCATCGGGATTTCTTTCATGGCAGCTTCGTTGGCTGAGGCATAGCCGAAGTTTTCGAGCAAACCCTTGGCCGAGGGATGGGCAAGCCAGGCGTTCATGAAATCATAGGCCTTGTCTTCCTTGCCAGGTGCGTCCTTGAAGTTGACATAGCCGCAGAACCAGCTTGAGGCACCTTCCTTGGCCTGACGCTGAAAGCCGACTTTGAAACCTTCCGAGCGCATCAGGGCGATTGAGTCGTTCCAGACCCAAGCCAGTTGCACCTCGCCCGAGGCCATCAGTTGTGACAGCTCTGACGGAT
>JAGPBG010000387.1 GCA_018063485.1 Cypionkella sp. | reverse complement strand
GTTCGACAATCCGGTCGGCATGACAGGCTTTGTCCTTGTGATGTTTTGGGTTTTTTGTGCGCTCTTTGCCAATATGATCATCACCCATGATCCATTGGCGCAGCTTTCGGGTCTGAAGAACGCGCTGCCCGGCTCGGCCCTGAAATCGCCTGGCGCCAATGACTACCCCTATTACCTGCTCGGCGGCGACAATCTGGCCCGTGATGTGTTCAGCCGGATGATCATGGGCGCACGTTCGGTGCTGGCCATCGCCCCGGCAGCCACCACCTTTGCTTTCATGGTTGGGGTCACGCTGGGCCTGCCCGCCGGTTATTTCGGCGGCCGGCTTGATACGATGCTGTCATTCTTTGCCAATCTCGTGCTCGCCTTCCCGGTGATCTTGCTGTTCTTCCTGCTGGTGACGCCGGAAATCCAGTCCACCGGCTATGCGGTGCATATTCCCTGGACAGAGGCACCTTGGCGCTCGTCGATCCCGAATATTCTGGCGGCAATCCTGTTTATCTTCCCGCTGATCTTCATCTCGATCCTGTTCAACTCGCGCTTTTTCACTGATCCGCCGAAACGCAACCTTTACATCGGTATTTCCCTGGCCATCGGGCTCTGGGCCTATTCGGGCCTCGCTTTCAACGCCGATCCGTTGCACGTCTGGTCGATGGCGCCAAACCTGCTGAATGTCTTTGTGTCGGTGGTATTCGTGAACTCGCCCACGGTGTTTCGCATCGTGCGCGGTATCGTGATGGATCTGAAGGCGCGCGATTATGTTGCCGCTGCCCAGACCCGTGGCGAGAGGCCGTGGTACATCATGCTGTGGGAGATCCTGCCCAATGCCCGCGGGCCGCTGATCGTCGATTTCTGCCTGCGCATCGGCTACACCACGATCCTGCTGGGCACCTTGGGCTTCTTTGGCCTCGGTGTCAGCCCGGAAAGCCCGGACTGGGGCTCAACGATCAACGCTGGGCGCAAATTGCTCTCGATCTTCCCGCACCCTGCCCTTGCCCCGGCGCTGGCGCTGATGAGTCTGGTTCTGGGCCTGAACCTGCTGGCCGATGGTCTGCGCGAAGAAAGCCTGAAAGACTGATGCTCGCGCAGTCTTTCATCTGTCGCAAAATATCCCACGGGGGTCCGGGGGTGTGAAACCCCCGGTCCCGCCCTCAGCCGTTACACGAGGATGACATGACCAAAACCGCCTGGGACAAAACGAAACCGATTCTTGAAATCGAGAATCTCTCGATTTCCTTCTTCACCCGAATGCGCGGAATCCCGGCGGTGATGGATTTTTCCTGCACGGTAATGCCGGGCGAAGCCATGGGGCTGGTGGGCGAATCCGGTTGCGGCAAATCCACCGTGGCGCTGGCGGTGATGCGCGATCTGGGCAAGAACGGTAAAATTGTCGGCGGCACCATCAAATTCAAGGGCCGCGATCTGACCAATATGAGCGAGGAAGACCTGCGCCATCTGCGCGGCTCGGAAATCGCGATGATCTATCAAGAGCCGATGGCCTCGCTCAATCCGGCGATGAAGGTCGGCGCGCAGCTGATCGAAGTGCCGATGATCCATCAGGGCATGGCACGCGCCGAGGCCTGGGCGTTGGCGCGTCAACTTGTCGCGGATGTACGCTTGCCCGACCCCGACCGCATCATGAACGCCTATCCGCATCAGCTTTCGGGTGGCCAACAGCAGCGCATCGTCATCGCCATGGCGCTGATGTCGAAACCCGCCCTGCTCATTCTGGATGAACCCACCACGGCGCTTGATGTGACGGTTGAGGCTGGTATCGTCGATCTGGTCAAGGATCTGGGCCATAAATACGGCACATCAATGCTGTTCATCTCACATAATCTGGGCCTTATCCTCGATGTCTGTGATCAGCTTTGCGTGATGTATTCCGGCGAGGCGGTGGAAACCGGCAATGTCGAAGAGGTGTTCGACAAGATGCGCCACCCCTACACCCAGGCGCTTTTCCGCTCTATCCCGCTGCCCGGCGCCGACAAGAACTCGCGCCCCTTGGTGGCCATTCCGGGGAACTTCCCGTTGCCACATGAACGCCCTCAGGGGTGCAATTTCGGCCCTCGCTGTGATTACTTCGCCGATGGGCTTTGCAATGTCGGCGAGATCAAGATGTCGCCCGTCCCCGGCGATGATCGTCATGCCAGCCGTTGTGTGAAATGGTCCCAGATCGACTGGGCCGCGCCGATGAAGGCCAAGGCGATGAAACCCAAGACTCCCATCGGAAAAGTTGTCTTGAAAATGGTGGATCTCAAAAAATATTACGAGGTCTCCAGCAGCGCTTTTGGCGGCGGAGCCTCCAAAGTCGTCAAGGCCAATGAAACCCTGAGCTTTGTGGCCCATGAAGGTGAAACCCTGGCCATTGTTGGCGAAAGCGGCTGTGGCAAATCCACTTTTGCCAAGGTTCTGATGGGGTTGGAAACCGCCACCTCCGGCTCGATCCTGCTGTTTGACGAGAACGTCCAATCGACACCGATCCAGCAGCGCAATACTGACACGGTGTCCTCTGTTCAGATGGTGTTTCAAAACCCGTTTGACACGCTGAACCCCTCGATGACTGTCGGTCGCCAGATCATCCGTGCGCTTGAGATTTTCCGTCAGGGCAGATCAGATGAAGAGCGGCGTCAAAGAATGCTGGAACTGCTGGATCTGGTGAAACTGCCGCGGGTGTTTGCCGAAAGGATGCCGCGTCAATTGTCGGGCGGACAAAAGCAACGTGTCGGCATTGCCCGCGCCTTCGCCGGTGGGGCCAAGGTTGTGGTGGCCGATGAGCCGGTTTCGGCGCTTGATGTCTCGGTGCAGGCCGCCGTGACCGATCTCTTGATGGATATTCAGCGCGAAAACAAAACCACGCTGCTCTTCATCAGCCATGATCTTTCCATCGTGCGCTATTTGGCTGATCGGGTGATGGTGATGTATCTGGGCCATGTGGTCGAGATGGGCAGCACCGATCAGGTGTTCCAGCCGCCCTATCACCCCTATACCGAGGCGCTGCTGTCGGCCGTGCCG
>JAGPBG010000386.1 GCA_018063485.1 Cypionkella sp. | reverse complement strand
GAAGGCATGCGACTCATGATAGGCCATCACGTCGCTGACTTCGCCATTCTCAATGCTGCCGCCATATTCGCTGGCCGAAGCCTTGACCAAGCGCGCAAGTGCGTCGGTTCGAACGCTCAAATTCCCACTTTCAGGGGCCTGCGCTGCTGCGACTGCAGCACTTACCGCTGCCAGTGCCGCCTCAATCTCTGCCATCGGGGCCTTGGCCTCAAGCGTTGCTGAAAACGCCTGCATCGCAGGGGTAATATCAGGAACCCCATGTTCCGCCGTGCTTTTGCGCACCGCGTCCATCATTTCTGCCTCGGGGTGATAGGACAGCCCAATGGCGTCATCCACTTGCCCGTTGCGGTAAAACTGAGCGGCGGCCACCAGATGGCCTTCCACAATCGACAATTGCGCCAGATAGGCCACCTCTTGCGAAGCTCCGGCAACAGCACCAGCTTCGCCACCCTCACCGCCCTCGCTCTGGACTGTCCAAAGCTGTGCCCCGAGATCAGGTGCGGGAAGTGTTACCCGCAGCGGTGCCACCTGAGCCGCCATCGGTCCGGCCGCAAATCCAACCGCAGCGCCAGCCAGAGCAAGATTGCGCCAGCGGCGAGGAGCGGTTTGACGGGGAGGAGTCTGTGTCATTGCAGTGCCTTTTGTTGACTATTTGAGTTGGTTTATTTGCTGAACCGCAGCCTGTCAAGATTACCCGACTGTTTTACTGTGCAATTCAATCCACCGCTTCGACTTTCAACCATATCCCGCCCTCTGGCCGCAGGGTCAGGATCATTACCGGTTTTGGATCTTTTCCGGGGATCACGGAAAACCGGAACCGCGCCAGCAACGAGGCCAGGATGATCACGGCTTCTTGCAGAGCGAACGAAGCTCCGATGCAGATCCGGGGGCCATCGCCGAATGGCAGATAGGCGAACCGGTCAATGGCCTTGGGATCAGCAAACCGGGCCGGATCAAAGCCGTCGGGGTTGGTCCATAGCTTGTGATGGCGGTGCAGGGCATAGATTGGCAAAATAACCGTGTCGCCTGCCAGCACCTTGCGCCCGCATAACTCATCCTCGGCTATTGCTGTGCGTGACAAGAACGCGGCAGGCGGATAAAGCCGCAGTGCCTCATCCACGATCCGCCGCGTCAAGGGCAGTTGCGCCAGATCAGCGGCAGTTGCCACCCGATTGCCCAACAAGGCCCTGGCTTCGGTCTGCGCTTCGGCCTGAACCCTGGGATCAAAGGCGCAGAGATACAACGCCCAGCTCAATGTCAGGGCGGTTGTTTCATGCCCGGCCACGATGAAGGTCAACAGGTTGTCGCGCAGTTCCGCCGTGGACATCTTGCGCCCGCTTGCCGGGTCTTCGGCGGCCAAAAGCAGATCAAGCAGATCAGGCAACGCCTTTGGCCCCGAGTCACGCCGGGCGTTGATCGCAGCATCGGCCAGCCGCTTCAATTCGCCCATGCCCGAAGCGCCAAACACCCGATGCGGGCGGGGGATCCACCCCGGAGCCCCGATGATATCCAACAGTGAAACCCGCGCTGTCTGTCCGATATAGGCTTCAATCGCCCGATGTACCGCATCACGATCAAAGCTGCCGCCATCGGAAAACGTCACCTGCGAAATCACTTCAAATGTTGCGGTGATCATCTCGGCATAGAGGTCAACTCCACGCCCAATACCCTTGGCCAACCGTGCTACTGAGGCCTCGGCGGCGGCTGACATGATCGGGGCAAGTGCTGCAATATTGCGGTGGCTGAATACCGGTGCCGCCGCGCGCCGCTGCCAAAGCCAATTCTCACCCTCCGCCACAAAAAGACTCTCGCCAATCGCCGGGCCAAGGATCAGCTTTGTGATCAGAGATTTCGGATAATTGTCCAGCTTGTCGCGCAATATCCGTTTCAGGGCCGTTGGGTCCATCACCATATGCCAGCGCTTGCCGGTCTTGCCTGAAAGGATTGGAGCATGAGTGGCAATCTCGGGAATCAGTTCCAATACATTGCGTCGTCCGGCCTTGAACGATCCCCATATGCCCAAAGCTGCCGTATGCAGAGGCACGCGAACCGGCACAGTTTCGGGCTTATCAGGCATGATTGGCTCCTTGATCATCTCAAGATATAGGTCCATTCCGCGTTTTGACCAAGGCACGACGGTTGCGCCGTCGGTCACCCAGAGCTATGCCGAAACCCTGGCACCACGCCGCGACTGAGGAGAATCAATAGAATGCCACGCCGCAACCTGATTGCCCTGGGAATTTGTTTGTCCCTTGTCGCAGCCTGCCAAAAGAATGATCTGGCCGAGCCTGTTGCGCCGCTGGGTGATTTTGCCCTGGGCTTGAATATCGTCGTAGCTGACAAAGTGGAAAAAGTTCCGATTTCACGCGACACCACGCCCGAGGCATGGGAAGCCTCGGTCAAGAAGGCGGTGGCAGATCGTTTTGGCCGGTATGATGGCGCCAAACTCTACAATATCGGCATTTCCATTGATGGCTATGCCTTGGCCCCCCCGGGAATCCCCTTGGTTCTGAAACCGAAATCGATTCTGGTAATCACCGCAAACATCTGGGACGATGCTGCGCAGAAAAAGCTGAATCCCGAAGGCAAGCAACTGACAATTTTTGAAAAACTGTCGCCAGAAACCTTCATCGGCTCGGGGATCACCCAATCCAAAACCAAGCAGATGGAGATTCTGTCCTATAATGCCGCCAAGAAGGTGGAGTTGTGGCTTTTGGAGAATCCCGAATGGTTCGGTCTTCCCCCGATCAAAGGGCCGACTCCGGCAGATGCGCCCAGCACACCCGGCAAACCCAAAGTACCTGCTCCGGCACCGGTTCCGGCCAACTGAGGCTTGATTTCCCCCGATCCAACCTATAAATCGCCGCCCGAGTAGACCGGGCCCCGACAGGGCCCCCGAATCCAAGGGTGGCCATGATGGCAAAGGCAAAGTTTGAACGGAATAAACCGCACGTCAACATCGGGACGATTGGTCACGTTGACCATGGCAAGACAACACTGACGGCTGCGATCACGAAGTATTTCGGCGATTTCCGC
>JAGPBG010000385.1 GCA_018063485.1 Cypionkella sp. | reverse complement strand
CTTTCAGGTCAAGCGCATCGTGGTCAAGCCCGGCGGTATTCTGTCGCTGCAAAGTCATCTGCACCGGGCCGAACACTGGATCGTGGTATCGGGCACCGCGCGGGTGACGATTGGCGAAATTGTCAGTCTGGTGCCGGAAAACCAGTCGGTATTCATCCCGTTGGGCGCAAAACACCGGCTGGAAAACCCCGGCAAAGTGCCAATGGTGCTGATTGAGGTGCAAACCGGCGCCTATCTTGGCGAGGATGACATCATCCGTTATGAGGATGTCTATGCCCGCGGCCAGGGTGCCAAAGGTTAGCGCAATCGGTAACCTGCAAAGAGCTGCGAACGCAATTCACCGCGAGGCTAAAGCGCCCTAGCGCCCCACCGCCACATAGGTTTCAAACCCGGCCTCCAACGCCTCTTCGGCGGAATAGATGTTGCGCAAATCCGCCATTCGGGGCGTTTCCATCTTTCTGGCCAGTTTTTTCAGATCAAGTGCCCGAAACTCGTTCCATTCCGTCAACAGCACCACCAGATGCGCCCCCTGCGCCGCCTGATAGGGGTTTTCCAGCCATTTCACGCCGGGCAAAAGCGCCTCTCCCTCGCGCTGACCCTGCGGATCGACCACGCGCACCTTTGCCCCACCTCCCACCAAAGCGGGAACAATGGTCAGGCTTGGGGCCTCACGCATATCATCGGTATTTGGCTTGAACGTCACCCCCAACACCGCGATGATCTTGCCGTTCAAGCTGCCGTCACACAGATCGACAATCTTGTCGATCATCCGGCGTTTGATTTCCTCATTCACCTTGATCACGGTTTCGGTGATCTGCATCGGGGCGGCGTAATCCTGGCCAATTCTTGCCAAGGCTTTGGTATCTTTTGGAAAGCACGATCCCCCATAACCTGGCCCCGCATGCAAAAACTTGTTGCCGATGCGCCCATCCAGACCCATGCCCTTGGACACGTCCTTGATATCGGCTCCGACCTTTTCACACAAAGCCGCGATTTCATTGATGAAGGTGATCTTGACGGCCAAAAACGCATTGGCAGCGTATTTGATCATCTCGGCACTTTCCAGACTGGTGAACACCACCGGAAATTCCCGCAAGAACAGCGGGCGATACACATCCGACATCACCTTGCGGGCGCGGGCGTTTTCCACCCCCACCACCACGCGGTCGGGCCGCATGAAATCATCAATCGCCGCCCCTTCGCGCAGGAATTCCGGGTTCGAGGCCACGTCGAAATCGGCTTGCGGATTGGCCTCGTGCAACGCCTCGGCCACTTTGCGGTTGGTGCCAACCGGCACGGTGGATTTGGTGACGATAACCGCATAATTTTTCAACGACCGGCCGATTTCGGCCGCCGCCGCCATCACATAGGTCAGATCGGCATGGCCGTCGCCACGCCGGGTCGGGGTGCCGACAGCGATGAACACCGCTTCGGCCCCCTCAAGCGCCGTTGCCAGATCCAGCGTGAAAGACAGCCGGCCGGCGGCGACATTCTTGGCCATAAGCACATCCAGCCCCGGCTCGAAGATCGGCACCTCGCCGGCACGCAAACGCTCGATCTTGGCCGGGTCTTTGTCGACGCAAACCACCTCATGCCCGAAGTCCGAGAAACAAACCCCGGACACAAGGCCAACATAGCCCGTTCCGATCATTGCAATTTTCATGCTGCTGTCCTGTGCCTTGTTTAGCTCTTATCTAGAAAGGCACAGGTATACTGTCAAATGGAACGGTGTGGCAAAGGTGATGCCATTCCACTTGGTTTATTGATCAAACCCGTCGCAGCCAGATTGCAGACGCGTTGGTAGATGTGATCTCGGCCGACACAAATCCCCATGTTGCGGGGGCTGCGCTTCCGAAGGTAACAAGACGGCGCAGAACCTTGCGAGCGGAGATAGACGGCGCTGTTCCGCCATTGATGTCAGGGGTGGCATAGGCCTGCCAAATCGAAACCGTCGCCGTAGAACTGTGGCGCAGCCCGAACCAATAGCATCGCCCCTGTCTCAGGGAAAACGTGGCATCAACTGTGCGGCTGCCGGTTGCCGAAAGATCGAGCGTTCCGGTTTCCAGCAAGAGCGCGTCAGGCCTGCCCATCTCATCGGTCGAATAGATCACGATCTTGGCAAGGGCGCTGGCCACGGCCGTGGTGACATTCACAGCCAGTCGGTCAAAATCGAAGTCCCTGCCGGGAATAAAGGGAAACAGATCAATGCGGTTTGCCGCGCCGGCCAAGGTTGAAGTGGATGCCCCGCATCCCGTCGTCGTCTGGATATATTCACCAACCGGAGGCACAACAAAGTTGCATGTCTCTTGCCGGTCAAGTGGACGCGACTTGCCGCCAAGCTGCGCTTTCAGTTGACCGGTGGTTGCATTGTGCCAGACCGTGCCCTCGGGCGGCGCAACCGGATCAGCGGACTGACCGCCCAGGATCAGCGGTTTGGCAAGGGTCATGGCACCACTGTTGGCCGCAACACTCAAAGCCGTGGTGTAGATGGCCCCGGTCTCACTGACCTTGACCGACCAGTCATCATTGCCCAAAAGGCCAACCAGCGCCCGCGGCGAAAAGCCGGTCTTGAAGGTCAAAGACGCATCATCCGTGCTTGCGTTCTTGTTCAAGACCGTCTCAATGTTGTTGCCAACACTGTTGAACAACACCAAAGCGCTGTTGACCGACAGCCGGTTGTTGGTGTCGGCGCTGGCCCCGCCAAGCCCCAGATATTTGGCGCTCAGGTTGGCCTCCGGCATCGCCACACTTGCGACCGAGTTGGCAAAACTGACGCTTGGGCTGTTGATCACCATCGCCCCCGCCGCACCGGCAATGGACGAGCCAAGATTCAAGACGGTGGTCGATCCCGACAGCCCATCGGTTCCGATATTCACGGTCTTGGAATTGCCCGAGGCCGTTGCCCCGGCCCCGATCCCATAGCTGGCGCTGGCTGTCGAGGTGCCCAGTTGCGCCGAGGCCGCGCTGACGCTGAAGGTGCCGCTGAAGGATTTCACCCCGGTAAAGGTTTGCGTGCCCGAAATCGCCGCAAGCTCCGAAGATA
>JAGPBG010000384.1 GCA_018063485.1 Cypionkella sp. | reverse complement strand
GCGGCTTGCAGACCGGCGAGTCTGATCCGGTGCCAGGTTTGAAGCCCAGATCGCGCCATGTGCGCATCGGATAGCTGGCGAGCGCGCGCTCTTCCCCCAGAACCGAGATATAGCTGTCACCGAAATCGTAGATGAAAGCCTGTTGCGGCACCGGATAAATCCCCGCCGCCCGCATCCGTTGATGCTGCGGCGCGGTGGAAAAGCCGCAATGCTCGATCCGGTGGCGGCGCTCGGGGTCGGGCATCGCCACCAGCGCCTTTTCATAGGCCGTAATCAACTGGCCGATGGCGGCATCGCCGATGGCGTGGCAGGCCATTTGATAGCCCATGCCGTGATACTCGCTGACCAGTTGCTCCAACTGCTCATCGGGCAGGATTTGCACGCCGATATTGTCATTGCGCTGATCGGACCCCGGCAGATAGGGCGCGCTCATCCAGGCCGTGCGCCCGCCCGCCGACCCATCAAGAAACAGCTTCACCGCGCCCACACGCAGCCAATCATCGCCGACACCAGACACCAACCCCGCCGCGTGACATTCGGTCACGACTGAACGGTCAGGATCACCCAGCAGCACCTGCCAGACCCGGACCGGCAGCTTGCCGTCGAGTTTGGCCAGATGATAGGCGCGGATTTCGCTGAACCCGGCCACCATGCCCACGGCGGCATCCATGCAACTGGTGATTCCCATCGACAGCAAATGGTTGCCTGCGCGTTCGATGGCGGCGATCTGTTGCTCTACTGTCGGATCGGGCAGTTGCGAGCGCATCATGTCTTGCGCAGTTTCGGCAAAAAGCCCGGTCAGTCGTCCATTGATTTTTTCGATCAGCCCGCCGGAGGGCACTGGCGTGTTCTCGTCAATGCCGGCATTTGCCATGGCGAGGCTGTTGGCAATCGCCACATGGCCGCAAGCGCGCACCAAAAGCACCGGGTGATCGGGGGCAGCCGCGTCCAGTTCGCTGCGGTCGGGGTGGCGGCCAATATCCAGTTTCACCTGATCATAGCCGCGCGCCATGATCCATTCGCCCTTGGGTGTGTTGGCGGCGCGCGCACGCAGAGCGGCTTGCAGGCTAGCCAGGGTTGGCACCACATCAGGGCTGGCATCGACCCAATCCATCGTGAGGCCCAGCATGATGAGATGCAGATGGTCATCATTCAAACCGGGCGAGGCGAACTGCCCTTGAAGGTTGATCACCTGCGTCCGAGGACCGCGCAGGGCAAGGATCTCGGCATCAGTCCCGGTTGCCAGAATCCGGCCTTGCCAGATCGCCACTGCCTGACATTGCCCCTCGCTCAGTCCGCACCAGATGGCGCCATTGTGCAGAATCATGTCTGCGGTGCAAGGGCCGGATGTCATTGCGTTTGTTCTCCCGTTTGCATTTTACTCGACGACACTCTTGCCCGGCAGTTTTGAAATAGCAATATCTGCTTGGGACTTTAGGGAGCATTTCTCGGTGTATCTCGGGCCCGCAGAAATCGGCCTGCTGTTGACCAGATCGCCAGCGACCAGCACTCAACGCCAGCGGCCGTGGCCAGCCGAGAGGGTAATCACCTCAAGGCAGACAGATGCGGCAAAGAGTGCTCGCAGGTGCCCGTATCGGGTGTTGTCCGCTGGGCCCATCAGCGAAGATGTGGCCAGCCTTTCAGCGGGCACCTTGATTCCAACTCATCGAGCTTGTGCAAGGGGTGTCAACCCAGTGCTTACTCAACCGCCTCGATTTGCAAACGGCGCTCGACAATGCGTGCCATAACGCTGGCCCCGACCGACAAGACCGCATCATCGAAAACATAGCCCGGATTGTGGACTGCCACAGTGCCGCCATGCCCAAGCGTGCAATAGGCCCCAGGAACGCGTTTCAGCATATCCGAGAAATCCTCACTGCCCATCACAAGGTCTTGTGAGATCAAGGTGTTATCCGAACCGACAATCTCTGACGCCGCAGCAAGATAGGCGGCGGAAAGATCCGCGTCATTCTCCAGAACATCAAAGATATTGCGAATGTCCAATTCGATCTCGATGCCATGCATCCGCGCCATGCCTGAGCAAATCTCGCGCATCCGACCCTCAATCAATGCGCGCACCTCATCATGAAAATAGCGTACCGTTCCTGAAAGCGTCGCGGTCGTGGGGCAGACATTATAGGCATTTCCGGCGTGAAAGGTGGTGACGGAAAGCACTGCCGGTTTTGCCGGTGGGACGTTGCGGCTGACGATTGTTTGCAACTCGCCAACCAGAGCCGCGGCGATCACAATCGAGTCGCGCCCGTCGTCGGGCATCGCGGCATGGCTGCCGATGCCATGCACTATGATATCAAAGAAACAGGCCCCGGCCATCGCCTTGCCGGGCTTGATCTTGAACAGCCCCGGTTTGCCATTTGGGTTGTTATGCATCCCGAAAATCTCATCACAGGGAAATTGATCGAACAACCCTTGCGCAATCATCTTCCGGGCCCCGCCCAACCCCTCTTCGGCAGGCTGAAAGATTACAACAGCGGTGCCCGAAAAATCGCGGGTTTCGGCCAGATAGCGGGCGGCACCCAACAGCATGGTCGTATGGGAATCATGGCCACAGGCGTGCATCACACCGGGATTTCTTGACGCATAGGGCAGGTTCGTGGTCTCATGAATCGGCAGCGCATCCATATCTGCGCGCAAGCCCACACGCTTGCTGCCGTTGCCCTTGCCTTTGATCAGGCCGACCACCCCGGTGCCGCCCAATCCCGCTTTGATCTGATCAACGCCGTATTCGGCCAAAAGTTTTTGCACGATCCCCGAGGTGCGGTGTTCTTGGAACCCCAGTTCTGGGTGGGCATGAAGATCGCGACGGATCGCAGTCAATTCATCGGCATAGGCCAGAATTTGTGGCAAAGCAGGCATCGGAGTCTCCGGGTATCAAAGGCAGTTAGCGAAGTTTATACCCTCAATGCGAAAGGTCCAGTCGTGATCATGGCGGTGCATCCACACTGCGCGGTTTTGGGCCGCAATACCATTTGGGACCGCCCGATAAGATATTGAAGCAAAGCCGAATTGCTGCAATATCTGCTGC
>JAGPBG010000383.1 GCA_018063485.1 Cypionkella sp. | reverse complement strand
CGGGCGGTGCGGATATGGTTTGCGCCCATCACCTCCAGCATCGAGGCTCGCACCAGCCGCGCAATATAGCCAACCCAGGTGATGCCGATGGAAAATGCGGGCAGAAGGATGGCGAGGAACTGGCTTTTGAAATCACCCGCCTCTCCCGCCCCGATGGCGGGCAGCCAACCCAGCCAGACCGCAAAGATCAGCAGGGAATAAAGCGCTATCACGAAGGACGGCACCGAGATCATGCCAACCGAAAGGATGCCAAGCAGCCGATCCAGCAGGGTTCCGCGATAGACCACGGCCAGACAGCCCAACCCGATCCCGCAAACCAGCGCCCAGCCCAGCGCCACAAGGCCCAGCATCAGGGTTTTGGGAAATGCCTCAAGGATCACATCCAGAACCGGGCGGCGTGACCAGACATCAAAGCCCAGATTGCCCGTCGCTGCGTTCCTGAAAAAGTTCCACACCTGCACCAGCACCGGCTGATCCAGCCCCATCCGCTCGATCAGCAGGGCCTTCAATTCCGGCGTCGCGCGTGGGCCAAGGGCTATCGAGGCCGGATCCCCCGGCACCAGAAACACCATCGCATACATACCTAGCATGACCACAAACAAGATCAGCACCGCCAACAACACACGTTTGATCGCATAGATCAGCACGGGCGGTGTAACCTCGCTGTGGCTGGGTTAAACCATGTCACGCGCTATCCTTTCGTGCCAATGGCGGGAAAACACCAGTTTGCCGTTTTCGGTCAGCTCGATATCCATCTCGATGGTAAAATGACTGGCATCGCATGACATGCTGCCCCAGGAGTGGTGTCCGATGGTGGCATCGCTCCGCCGGATCTCAACCCTGTAATCGGTGACAACCTTGGCAGAAAGCGGATCGCCGTCAACACAGTCATGGCGCACAAACCCCACCCCGCGATGGGTCTGGCCGATATCGGGCATTTCGGTTTCATAGGCCCCGCGCGGGAAGGTCACGCTCATCAGTCCAGACAGCAGATCACGCGCGATCTGCCTGCGATGGCCCGGCGGGGCAGGGTGCTGGATGATCGGTGCCGCCGTTGCCGCCACCGGCGGATCAAAGGCCCGAAGCTGTGCATCGGCGGGGTTTTCTGGCCGCACCGGAAGCTCCAGCCAGCTTTCGCCCAAATGCAGCGTCAGCGTGGCAAGCTCGGGTGAGGGCCAGGCAATCGGAAAATAGGTGGTGGACAGCGAAACCGCGATACGATGCCCCGCCGGAAAGCCATGGGCGATATCGTCCAACTCGACCACCGCGTCATAGATCCGCCCCGGCTCCAATGCGCTGGGGTGTTCGTGGCTGATCCGATGCGTCAGGTTCAACAGGCCCAAGGTCACGCGGGTTGAGCGCCCGTCAGATGCGACATCGTTCAAGCGCACCGCCACCAAAGCCTGCGGCTTGTCCGATGAAAACCGGATATGCAGCGCAGGCGCGCCCAGAATCTCGATGACCTCGCTCAGCACCTCGCTTTGAAACAGCAGCGAGCCGCCATCATCCTCACGTTGATCTCCTGGCCAATCCGCATCATCGCCATAGCGCCCAACCTCACCCGCGCCCAGGCCGACCCATAGCGGCGAGCAGATCGAAACTGGCGCGGGTGCAGGCTGCTCCGGCCCAAGGCCACCCTTGGTGGAAAGGTAATGGCGTTGCGGTATGATCCGGGGCGAGGGCCAGATTTGCTCACCCACCCAACGGCCCGCGCGGCTGGTGTAGCAGGTCTGCGGCGGCACCGATTCCTGCATCCAGACCCGCAGCATCGGCTCGTCCATGATGCCCGTCGGGCGCCCCTTCAGCCAATGATCCAGCCAGCGCAGCACCTCTTGCAGCCAGCCAATCGCCGGCTCCACGCTGACATCATGCGGATAGGAATGCGCCCAGGGCCCGATCAACCCGCGCCGAGGGCCAGACAGCCCCGCCATCAATCGCGGCACGGATTCAGAGTAGTTATCCGCCCAGCCGCTGACCGCATAAACCGGAATCGTGATCGCCGGGAAATCCTCGCAGACCGAGCCTTGCTGCCAATAGCCATCACGCCGTTGGTGCCGCATCCATTCGATGATCCAGGGTGCGTTTGCCTCTTGCCTCGCGCGCCACATCTTGCGCCATGGCGCACCCACGATCACCGGATCGGGCGGCAGATCGTTCATCGCCAGCATTGTCGAGGACCAGTCGAAATTATCCTTGGAAAGGCAGCCGCCGACCCAGTGAATATCGGTGGCATAGCGATCATCTGTCGATCCAACCGTGATGACGGTTTTCAGCGCAGGCGGCTGTCGCGCTGCGATTTGCAACCCGTTGAACCCGCCCCAGGAAATGCCGATCATTGCCACCTGACCATCGCACCACGCCTGCGCCGCGATCCAGGCGATGGCATCACAGCCGTCAATCTGCTCTTGCGGGGTATATTCGTCGGTGATCACGCCCTCGCTGTCACCGGTGCCGCGAATATCGAGCCGGATGCAGGCATATCCGTGGCCAGCAAGCCAGTAATGCATCGGATCATCGCGGGGCCGGGTTCCGTCGCGTTTGCGATAGGGCAGGTATTCCAACAGCGCCGGAATCGGATGTGTTTCTGCATTTTCCGGCAGCCACATCCGCGCCGCCAGCCGCGTGCCATCGGGCAACGGCACGAAGATGTTTTCGATCACCTGCACAGAAAACGGAAAGGTCGTTTCGGTTTCCACTATCGGTATCTCCATTGTTGAACGATCATATAACTGCGAATCGTTTTGGCGCAAATGGTTTTTGCCGAGCCAGCTTTGCCCCGGTTGACGCAAAACTCGGAAACGTGTTACTGAACGATCATTCAACAAAGAGACCGCCATGCCCCGCAACCCTCGCTATGACATCTTGTTCGAACCCATGCGCATCGGGCCGCTGACGGCTCCGAACCGGTTTTTTCAGGTGCCCCATGCCTCGGGGATGACCAATGCCGCGCCGAATGTGCGGGCGGCGTTTCGCGAGACCAAGGCTGAGGGCGGCTGGGGCGTTGTTTGCACCGGGGCTTGTTCCGTCGATCCAAGTTCTGATGA
>JAGPBG010000382.1 GCA_018063485.1 Cypionkella sp. | reverse complement strand
AAAGCCGATCGCCGCCGCCGCCCAACCCGAATACGAGTTCAGCATCGACACCACCACCGGCATATCCGCGCCGCCAATCCCCATGATCAGATGATAGCCGATGAAAAGCGCAAACAGCGTCATCAGCACCAGCGCCCAGATCCCCGCGCCATTGAAATACAGCACCAGCAACACCAAAGACGCAATCGCCGCCCCCGCATTCAGAAAATGCCCCCCCGGCAGCTTTTTCGCCTTGCCATCGACGCGGCCCGCCAGCTTGCCAAAGGCAATCACCGATCCGGTAAAGGTCACAGCACCAATGAATACGCCCAGAAACACCTCGACATGCAAAATCGCCTGCTCGATTGCGTCTTTTTCCGCCAGTTTCGCAGCAAACCCAATCAGTTGCGATTTTGCGCCCAGATCCAGCCCCAGCACCCGGCGCAATTCCAGATCGGCGTTATAGCCGATGAACACCGCCGCCAGACCCACAAACGAATGCAGCGCCGCCACCAGTTGCGGCATTTCCGTCATCTGCACCCGCATGGCCACCATCCAGCCCACAACCGAGCCAATGGCCACCATCACCGCGATGATCCAGATATTCGCGACATCCGGCGACAACACCGTCGCCGCCACCGCCAGCGCCATGCCCGCGATGCCATACCAGACCGCGCGCTTGGCGCTTTCCTGCCCCGACAATCCGCCCAGCGACAAGATGAACAATACCGCCGCCGCGATATAGGTGGCCCCTACAATTCCAATGCTCATGGCCTATCCCCTCACGACTTCTGGAACATGGCGAGCATCCGGCGCGTAACCAGAAAGCCCCCCACGATATTGATGGTCGAAATCAGCACCGAAATGGCAGCCAGCGCCACCACCAGCCAATTGCCCGACCCGATCTGCAACAGCGCCCCCAGGATCACGATCCCCGAAATCGCATTGGTCACCGCCATCAGCGGCGTGTGCAAAGAGTGCGAGACGTTCCAGATCACCGAGAAACCGATGAAACAGGCCAGCACGAACACAATGAAATGCTGCATGAAGGCCGCAGGCGCATAGGCCCCGACCAAGGCCAGCAACAGCCCCGCCCCCACCAACAGCCCCACCTGATTGCGGGTCTGCGCCTTGAACAGCGCCACCTCGGCACTGCGCTTTTCGGCGGGCGTCAGTTCCACCGCTTTGGGTTTGGGTTTTTGCACCGCAATCGCCGCAATCTTGGGTGGCGGTGGCGGATAGGTAATGGCGTGATCCTTGGCAACCGTCGCCCCCCGGATCACATCATCCTCCATATCATGCACGATCACACCGTCTTTCCTCGGGGTAAGATCGGTGATCATATGCCTGATATTGTTGGAATAAAGTGTAGACGCCTGCGCTGCCATCCGGCTTGGGAAATCGGTATAGCCCACAATGGTTACGCCATTGTCGGACACGATCTTGTGATCCGGGACCGTCAGATCACAATTGCCACCGCGCTCGGCGGCCAAATCCACCACTACCGATCCCGGCTTCATCATCGCCACCATATCGGCGGTCCACAGTTTGGGCGCAGGCCGTCCGGGGATCAGCGCCGTGGTGATCACGATATCCATCTCGGGCGCAAGTTCGCGAAACTTCGCCAGTTGCTTGGCCTGAAACTCGGGCGTCGAGGGGGCCGCATAGCCGCCCGTTGCCGCGCCATCCGGCAATTCTGCCGCCGAAAACTCCAGATAGACGAAAGAGGCCCCCATCGATTCGATCTGCTCGGCCACCTCTGGGCGCACGTCGAACGCCAGCACAATCGCGCCCAGGGAAACGCTGGTCCCGATCGCGGCCAATCCAGCCACGCCAGCCCCAACGATCAACACCTTGGCAGGAGGCACCTTGCCCGCCGCCGTCACTTGGCCGGTAAAGAACCGTCCGAAATTATTGCCCGCCTCGATCACCGCGCGATAGCCCGCGATATTGGCCATCGACGACAGCGCATCCATCTTTTGCGCGCGGCTGATCCGCGGCACCATATCCATCGCCACCACCGTGGCCCCGCGCTCTTTCACCACTTCCAGCAATTCGGGATTCTGTGCCGGCCAGAAGAACGAGATTATCGTCTGCCCCTCGCGCAGCGCTTTCGCTTCTGCCAGTTCCGGCCCGCGCACTTTCACGATCACATCCGCCGCCGCCAACACATCCTTGGCGGTTTTCAGAACCTCGGCCCCGGCGCCTTCATAAAGCGCGTCCGAAAAGCCAGAGTTCTTCCCCGCCCCGGCTTGAACCACGCACTCATGCCCCAGCTTCTTAAGCTGCAAAACCGAATCCGGTGTCATCGCCACCCGGTTCTCGCCCTCGAAAATTTCCGTCAAAGCGCCTATTCTCACGCCATTCCCCCCGGTTGAACCTGTCTCTGAAGCGTAGTCTTGCCCTAGCTTTTCGACATATCAAACCTCGCCCGCAGTGCAAGTGCCTGCAAGCGAGAATGTCCCTTGCGCCTCAAACCCCAAGCCAACGCCCGGTTTTGCGCGCCCAAGCCTCGAACTGCGGCCCGAAATGCGCCCGCAGCCGTATCTCTTCGCCCAAGATGAAACGCGCCTGTATGATCGCCATGAAGCCCAAAACCACCGGCAGCGCCAAAGGCACGTCCAACCACAGCACCGCCCCCGCCAAAACCAGGGCATCCCCCAGATAGATCGGATTGCGGCTAAAGGCGAAAACCCCGCCTGTTACCAAAGCACTTGGATCGCGTCTCGGAATAAACGTGGTGCGCGCAAGCCGCATCTGCGCCGCCGCCGTCGCCATCAGCACCAAACCGCCAAGCACAAGCCCGCCGCCCACCCAACGTGCGGCCCCGCCAAACAGCGGCAAGGGCAGCGCCCGTCCGATCACCCAAACCAGCGCCAACGCCGCTGCCAGCCAGATCGGCGGCCAATCAAAAGCCTTCATGGATGCGCCCCTCAACCCCATCCCGCGACTAGACGCGGAACCTGTGCGTTCCGCAACCCCCGGAAAAATTTTGAACTTGAAGAAATATCACCACCCCCATTGCCAGGCCCCGCCAAACCGGGCAAATTCACCCCAAAAGGAGACC
>JAGPBG010000381.1 GCA_018063485.1 Cypionkella sp. | reverse complement strand
ATGCCCGAGCAATAGGACAGGCCCAGCTCCATCGCCTTGCCGGTCGCATCCTTATGCACAGCCACAAGGCAGGGCACGCCGCCGCCTTTGGTGTATTCGCCGCGCACGGTATGGCCGGGGCCTTTGGGGGCCATCATGATGACGTCAACGCCGGCCTTCGGCTCGATCAACCCGAAATGCACGTTCAACCCGTGGGCAAAGGCAATGGCCGCGCCCTCGCGCAGGTTGTCGTGGACATATTTCTTGTAGGTCGCTGCCTGCAACTCGTCGGGCATGGTGAACATGATCAGGTCGCACCATTTGGCGGCCTCGGCAATACCCATGACCTTGAGGCCCTCGGCTTCGCATTTCTTGGCCGAAGGCGAGCCTTCGCGCAGGGCAATCACCACATTCTTGGCCCCCGAATCGCGCAGGTTCAGCGCATGGGCGTGGCCCTGGCTGCCATAGCCAAGGATGGCAACTTTCTTGTCCTTGATCAGGTTGATGTCGCAGTCACGGTCATAATAAACGCGCATGGCGTTCTCCTTTGTTGTGATGGGGGCAAGATAGCGAATTTCAACCTGTTTCCCGTGCGTTTTAATGTATATTCGAGATGATAATGGATAGATCATTCATTGATTTGGGTTTTATGAAACTATCATGCAGATTGACGAAACTGATCGACGTATCTTGCGGCACTATCTTGCCGAGCCTGCCATGGCGCGCGCCGAGTTGGCCGAGCGGGCCGGGGTGACGCAGGCAACCCTGTGGCGCCGACTGGAGCGGTTGACGCAAGGCGGGGTGATCCGTCCGGCGCGGGCGGCAATCAACTGGCGGCGGCTGGGGTATGAGGTGGAGGTGTCCTTGCGCTTCAGCCTGGATAAGACCAATCCGCGCGCCTTTGATGAATTCATCGCGGCAGCGCGTGAGGTGCCTGAAGTGGTGGCGATTGAGACTTTCCTGGGCCGCGTTGACCTGCGCCTCAATGTGATTGCGCGGGATATGGCGCAGTATCAAGAGATTTACCGGCGGCGCATTCTGCTTTTGCCCCATATCGCCGAGGTCGATGCGCTGATGTTGATTGCCACGATCAAGGAAACCGAGGGGTTGCCGCTGTGATCGACCTGGATGATCAGGATCGCGCGATCTTGCGTGAGTTGTCGGGTGACGCGGGGCTTTCGGCGGGCGAGTTGGGGCGGCGTCTGGGCCTGTCGCAGCCAAGTGCATGGCGGCGGGTAAAGCGGTTGGAAGAGGCTGGGATTCTGGCGGGCGCGCATGTTGATGCCGACCGGGCGGCGCTGGGTTTTGGGGTGACGGTGTTTTTGGGAGTGAAACTCGCCACCCGCGGCCGGGTCAGTCTTGAGGATTTCGAGCGCGCGGTGATGGCCATTCCCGAGGTGCAGGTGGTGCAGCATGTGTTGGGATTGTTCGATTACCGCCTGCGCGTGGTGGCGCGCGACATCGCTGATTTCGAGCGCGTGCTGCGGCGGCGCATCATGACTCTGCCGGGGGTGGGTCAGGTGGAGGCGAATGTGCTGTTGACCCAAGAGCGCAGGGCGGGCCCTTTGGGGTAGGGTGATGAATGGGGGCTGGTTTTCCCGCGCCGGAAAAGTCTATCCTTTGGAGAGAGTCTGAAAGGAAAGCCCATGAAACTGCCACACGCCCATATTGATCCCGATGGTTTGGAAGAATTCTCGGTGGTGTTTACCGACCGCAGCCTCAATCACATGTCGGCTAGGTTTCAGGGCGTGATGCGTGATATTTCGGGACTGTTGAAAGAGGTTTACAACGGCTCTGCCGTGGCTTTGGTGCCGGGGGGCGGCAGCTATGCGATGGAGGCGGTGGCGCGGCAGTTCGGGCAGGGTCATGCCTTGATCGTGCGCAACGGCTGGTTTTCGTTTCGCTGGAGCCAGATTTTTGAGATGGGCGGTTTTGCACAGGCCACAACGGTGGTGATGGCTCGGGCGGCGGGCAATGGGGTGCAGGCGCCGTTTGCGCCGCCACCGATTGAAGAGGTGGTGGCCAAGATCCATGAGGTGAAGCCCGATGCGGTGTTTGCGCCGCATGTGGAAACCTCATCGGGGATCATTCTGCCGGATGACTATATCGCGGCGATGGCGGCGGCGGCGCATGAGGTGGGGGCGCTGATGGTGCTCGATTGCATCGCCTCGGGCTGCATCTGGGTGGATATGGCGGCAACGGGGGTGGATGTGTTGATTTCCGCCCCGCAAAAGGGCTGGTCGGCGTCGCCCTCGGCAGGGGTGGTGATGTTCAGCCCGCGGGCCGAGGCGCGGTTGGCGCAAACCACTTCGAACAGCTTTGCGCTTGATCTGAAGAAATGGCGCGCGATGATGGCAGCCTATGAGGGCGGCGGGCATGCCTATCATGCCACCATGCCGACCGATGCGATTGTGGGCTTTCGCGATGCGATGATCGAGACCAAGGCGATGGGGTTTGAGGCGGCCAAGGCGGCGCAATGGGCCTTGGGGCAGGCGGTTCGCAAGATGCTGACCGAGCGGGGCGTAAAATCGGTGGCGGCTGAGGGGTTTCAGGCGCCGGGGGTTGTGGTCAGCTATACCGATGATCCGGCAATTCAGAACGGCGCGAAATTCCGCGATCTGGGTCTGCAAATCGCGGCCGGGGTGCCGCTTCAGGTGGGAGAGGGCGAGGGGTTCCGCACCTTCCGGCTGGGTCTGTTCGGACTGGACAAGCTGGCGGATGTCGAAGCCACTGTGGCGCGGTTGCGGCGCGGGGTTGAGGCGGTTCTGTAGCCTCAGCGCATCCCCAGCCCGGCTTTCATCAGGGTTTTGCGCAGCGGAGCCAACGAATAAAGCGCGTTCAGCCCGGCGGCACGCAAATCGCGCAGGGTGGGCGTGCCCAGCATCGAGATGCGGTTCAGGGCATCAATGCCGCTGACCCGCACTTTCACCTCAAGGTGGCGGCGTTTTGAGTAGGCGGCCAGCATCGCGGGGCTGCCGGGTTCGTGCCTGGCCGCGAGGTCCAGGAGCGCGGCCAGATCGGCCAGACTCATGTTCAGCCCCTGCGCGCCGATGGGGGGAACAACATGCGCGG
>JAGPBG010000380.1 GCA_018063485.1 Cypionkella sp. | reverse complement strand
GCCGCCGTCACGGCCGAGGCCTCGCTGCGTGATTTCATGCAAACCCTGACAAAGACCTTCGCGCAACTGCCCATTGGCCTCGCCATTTTTGATGATCAGCGTCATTTGCACCTGTTCAACCCCGCCCTGCTTGATCTTACCGGATTACCCGTCGATTTTCTGACGCTACGTCCCTCTCTGACAGCGTTCCTTGATGCGATGCGGGATCGCAATATGATCCCGGAACCCAAAGATTATCACGACTGGCGGCACCAGATCGTAAATATGGAACGGGCGGCGGCCTCGGGGCTTTATGAAGAAACCTGGAACCTGCCAGATGGGCAAATCTTCCGGGTTATCGGGCGCCCGCACCCAAATGGCGCTCTGGCACTGATGATTGAAGATATCTCATCTGAAATGCTGCGCACGCGTCGCTATCGGGCGGATCTTGATCTGGGGCAATCCGTGATTGATACCTTGAATGTTGCGGTCGCCGTCTTTGCGCAATCGGGGCAACTGGTCATGTCCAACAGGGCCTATACCGAGCTTTGGGGCAATGACCCCGGTGCTACACTGGCAGAAAACACCATGCAAAGCATGGCTCAGCATTGGCGCGCCCTTTCAACGCCCAGCGCGCTTTGGGCTGAAATCGAGAGTTTCAGCGCGATGGTCGGCAACCGCCTGGAATGGCAGGCAGACACACGGCTGCTGGACGGTCGCGAAGTGCAATGCCGGGTAGCCCCCCTGGCGGGAGGGGCGACGTTGACGGAGTTTCGTCCGCTTACCGCGAACAAGACCGACAAGCCACGATTGGCCAAAGGTGCGCAACGTCAATCTGCCTGACCGCTTCCCGGCTTGCGGCGGCTGCATTGAAGGTTAGTGTTGGCCCATGCCCAACACAGTTCCAACACTTCAGATTTTCCTTCCTTCGCAGCAATCCACCACCTTGCTGGGTGAATGGATTGCGCCGCGCCTGGTTGCGGGTAATGTTGTGCTTCTGTCTGGGCCGATTGGGGCAGGGAAAACCCACCTCGCGCGCTCAATCATCCAGACTCGGCTGGGACGAAACGAGGATGTCCCCTCGCCGACCTTCACCCTGGTCCAAACCTATGACGCAGCCGAAGTCGAAATCTGGCATGCCGATCTTTACCGCCTCAGTCACCCTGATGAGGTTTTCGAGCTTGGCCTTGAAGAGGCGTTCAAGACAGCGATTTGCCTGATCGAATGGCCAGAGCGGATGGGAAAGTTTTTGCCGCCCAAAGCGATTGCGATCACAATGTTACACGCAGACGAGGGCCGCAGAGTGACCATTTCAGCCCCGAACCACCCTCAGTTCATTGCGGCCCTGAACCAAGAGTGGGGCGGAACCTTTGTCTGAGAGACACACCCTTTCCCGGACCTTCCTGAAAACAACCGGCTGGGGTGCGGCACATCGGGCCTTTCTTGCCGGAGATGCCTCGGATCGCAGCTATGACAGGCTTTCGCTGAATGGCGAAACCGCTGTCTTGATGGATGCACCTCCTGGCAAGGGTGATGATCCGGCTGATTTCATTCGCATCGCTACGCATTTACGCGCATTGGGGCTGTCGGCCCCCCGGATCATGGCCAGAGACCTGACCAACGGCTTCCTGCTGCTGGAGGATCTGGGAAACGATACTTTTGCACGACTGATCCGGTCTGACTCCGGGCGGGAAAATACACTGTACACCGCCGCTACCAACGTCTTGCTGCACCTGCAAGCACATCCGGCACCACAGGGATTGAACGACCTGTCGGCGCTGGATTGGGCGGATGCGGCATGTCTTGCGCTGGATTGGTATCGCTTTGCCGCCACTGGTGAGCGTGTGCCCACTTCCGCCTTCCGCACCGCCCTTGCAGATGTGCTGTCGCGCCACGCCGACGGACCCAGAGTGATGATCCTGCGCGATTATCACGCCGAAAACCTGCTGTGGCTGCCAGCGCGAGCAGGTCTTGCGCGGGTGGGGCTGCTTGATTTTCAACTCGCCCAGATGGGGCAGCCGGGTTACGATCTGGTTTCACTGATGCAGGACGCCCGGCGCGACGTTTCGGTCGAAATTGAATCCGCCGTGGTGAAACAGTTCATAACCGCAACCGGGGAATCGGATTTTACGGCAAGCTATGCCGCCTTGGGTGCCCAGCGCGCCCTGCGCATAATCGGGATCTTCGCAAGGCTTTGCCTGAAAAGTGGCAAGCCCGGCTATTTACCACTGATCCCGCGCGTCTGGGGACAATTGCAGCGCAACCTTGGGCACCCTGCGCTGGCAGATGTCGCCCGGTTCTGCGAGGAATTGCTTCCTGAACCCACCCCCGAAGTTCTGGCCCGGATAGGAAAACAATGCAGCCATTTCCCTTGATGTTGTTTGCCGCAGGTTTCGGCACCAGAATGGCGGCACTGACGGCAGACAAGCCCAAGCCCATGGTTGAAGTGGCGGGCAAACCTTTGATCGACCACGCCCTCGCCCTCGCAGATGCCGCCCATATAAAGCGACGGGTGGCCAACCTGCATTATCGGGGCAATCAGGTGGAACGGTATTTGGCCGGGCAAAACATCACCTTCTCCTGGGAGCGCGAGCAAATTCTTGAAACCGGCGGCGGATTACGCGCAGCCCTGCCGCTTCTGGGGGAGGGTCCGGTTCTGACCTTGAACTCTGATGCGGTCTGGACCGGCGAAAACCCCTTGATGCAATTGATGGCTGCCTGGGATGAGAGCCGGATGGACGCGCTTTTGTTGCTTTTACCTGCGGAGAAAGCCATCGGGCACAGTGGCAAGGGCGATTTTCTGTGGCAAGAGCAAGGCAGGTTGAGTCGGGCCAATGGGGCGGAAGGGTTGATCTACCTTGGTGCGCAAATCATCCGCCCTGATCTGTTGGTGACGATTCCAGAAGCCGTATTTTCCCTGAACCGGCTTTGGGATCTGATGATCGCACGCGGCAGGGCCTATGGTCTGATCCATAGCGGCGGTTGGTGTGATGTTGGCCAACCCAGCTCTATTGCAAAGGCCGAAGCCCTGCTTGGATCCGTCAATGTTTGAAGCCTCCGGCCCTCGCGTCTTTAC
>JAGPBG010000041.1 GCA_018063485.1 Cypionkella sp. | reverse complement strand
ACAGATGCCCAAGCCCTCTGCGCCCCCTGCCAATGACCGCAAACGCGGCTCTGGTGTAAAGCATGTCTATGACGTGCTGCGCGATGAAATCATTGATCTGCATCTCGCCCCCGGCAGCCCGATTGATGAGATCATGCTGGCCGAGCGGTTCGCGATGTCACGCACCCCGATCCGTGAGGCTCTGGTGCGTCTGGCCAGCGAAGGCTTGGTTACCACCTTGCCAAATCGCTCGACCGTGGTGTCGAATATTGATTTTCTGAACCTGCACAGCTTTTTCGACGCGCTGTCTTTGATGTATCGTGTCACCACCCGTTTGGCCGCGCAACATCATCAGCCCGCCGATCTCGACCTGATCCGTGCCCATCAGGCCGACTTTGCCAAAGCCGTCGCCCAACAAGACGCCTTGGCCATGATCGCCACCAACCGCGCCTTTCACGCCAGCATCTCAGAGGCGGGCAGAAATTCGTATTTCGATAGCCTTTTCAAGAGACTGCTGGACGAAGGTCGCCGGATCCTCCGGCTTTACTATTCATCCTTCGATGACAAATTGCCACAAGAATATGTGCGCGAACATGAAGACATGATCACCGCCATTGCCGCGCGGGATGTGGGCACCGCCGACCGTCTGGCAAGCATTCACGCCGATCAGATCGTGCGGCAAATCCAGCATATGATCGCGCAAGATCGCCGCCAGAAGATCGTGATCTGATCTGCCGCCGGGCTTGGAAGTAACATCTGCCCCTCAGGCGATAGCGCTCAAGGGGCAGTGTCAGTGCGCGTTGTGCTAAATTGAATTCACCGCGCTCTGATGGGTCAGATCAAGTGACGCGGCAGAACTTCGGACCAGGTTTTCTCTCGCAGCACAGCGCCGTTCTCCATTACTTTCATCGCTCCGGTAATGTGGAAATGGGTCTCGTCTGACCACATTTTCAAACGGGTTTCGCTGCGGATGCGCCAACCGTCGCGGCCGGTGTCATAGCTTTGATCAATCACATAGCGCGCCGAAAGCGGATCATTGTCGCGGATGCGCAATTCGCGGCGCAGGGAATGGGCGACTTCGGTGCCGATTTCATCAAACCGCAAGATGCCTTCGCCGAACACACCGCCCACACCATCGGTGACATAGACGTTTTCGCCGGTGACATGATCTTGAAAGCTGAACCGTTCGACCTTGCCCGGATCAAGCTGGGTGAGCGGGGTAAAGGGACCATGGGTTGTGGTTGGGAAGGTCATTGCATGGCTGTCGCCTCCCGCCCGCCGTGGCAGCGAAAATTGCGCATTTGCCAGCTCGAGGGTCAGGGTTGCGGCAAAAGGGGCCGGCCAGATGATCGGCCAATAGGCAGTGCCGACCGACAGGCGGATGCGATGGCCAGCAGCGAAACGGTGGCCACAATCGTTCAGCCGGACGCGCACGCGCGTGGGCTCGCCCGGTTGCAGCGGGGTGGGGGTCTCATGGCCGTCGCGGTGAGTCAAGTTCAACACCTGATAGCTGACCCGTAGCACCTCGCCCGAGGGCAGCAGGTCACTCAGCCGAACCACGATCTGTGCAACCGGGCTGTCCGACGCCAGTGTCACCTCAAATTCCGGCGCGCCAAGAACTTCTACCGCCTCTTTCAGCAGTTCGGTGTCGAAATTCAGCGACCCGCCATCATCCAGCCGCTGGTCGGTCGGCATTTCGCCCGGACAGCCTGCGGCCATCCATTCGCCCGAGGCCTTGCCATGGCTTTGCGGGGAACAAATGGAAACCGTTCCCTTGCCTGATACATTGCCCAACCGGCCTTCGGCCAGTTGCAGCACCATCGGCGCGATAGCGCCCGATGGCCAGTCCTGCTCGCAGACCCAGCGCCCCGGCTGATCGGGGCGGCTGCCTTCGGGTGGCACCGCCTCATTGATGTAGGCCCGCAGCGCAGGTTCCGCCATCACGCCGGTATCAATGCCCTTGAGCCAATGATCCCACCAGCGCACCGCTTCTTGCAAGAACCCCATCGCCGGACCCGGCAATCCGTCCTGCGGATAAATATGGCCCCAAGGCCCGATGATCCCCTTGCATGGCACTTTCAGATGTTGGAGCAGGCGCGAAACCGAATTGGTATAGCTGTCGGCCCAACCGCCCACTGCCAGAACCGGGCAGGCGATGTCGGAATAGTCCTGTTGTACCGAGCCGTGTTTCCAATAGCTGTCATAGGTTTGATGCGCGGCCCAGATCGCCGGAAAGAAGGGCATCGCGTCAATCCGCGCCAGCCAGTCATCGCGCCAGCGCTCTCCGACAATTTCAGGGTCCAGCGGGCGTGACTGGTAGGCCAACATGATGGCGCCCCACCACAGATTGTCGTTCAAGAGACAACCGCCCATGAAATGAATATCGTCGCGGAAGCGGTCATCGGTGAAATAGACCGGCATCACCGCCTTCAATGCCGCAGGGCGGCGCGCGGCCACTTGCAGACAGTTGAACCCGCCCCAGCTTTTGCCCATCATGCCGATGTTGCTGTCGCACCAGTCTTGCGCCGCGATCCACTCGATCACTTCGAGCGCGTCGTCCTGTTCCTGTTTCAGGTATTCATCGGCCAGGTGGCCATCGGACTCGCCCGAGCCACGCATGTCAACCCGCACGCAGGCATAGCCCTGGCTGGCGAAATAGCCGTGCATCGGCTCGTCGCGCACCCGTGTCCCGTCGCGCTTGCGGTAGGGGATGTATTCCAACACCGCAGGCACTGGCACATCGCGCGCGCCCTCTGGCAGCCAGATGCGCGCACCAAGACGGCAGCCATCGGCCAAAGTGATCCAAACATGCTCTATAACCTCAAAGTCCATGCTGGACCTCCTTTCAATGGGTGGCGCGGCGGGCGCGGACATCATCAAGCCATCCCGTGCGCAATTCAGGAACCGAGCTGGCCAGCAGCCGGGTGTAGTCTTTCTTGGGTGCCTCGAAGACCTGCGCCGTCGGGCCTTCTTCAACCACCTCGCCCAGGTGCATCACCATTGTCCGGTCGGCCAGACGGCGCACCACCGAAAGGTCATGGGTGATGAAAAGATAGGTTACGCCCAGCCGGTCCTGCAATTCGCGCAGGATCTGCAAGATGCCCTCGGCCACCAATGGATCGAGCGCCGAAGTCACCTCGTCACAGATCAACAGATCGGGTTTGGCCACCAAGGCCCGCGCAATGCAAACCCGCTGCTTCTGCCCGCCCGAAAGCGCTCCGGGCAAACGGTCGGCCAGATCGGGCGACAGGCCCGTCAGTTCCAGCATCCGCGCGATTTCGGCGCGACGCTCCGCCCCGCCCATGCCGAAATAATGTTGCAAGGGGCGGCCGATGGCCTCGGACACAGTCTGGCGCGGGTTCAGCGCCACATCGGGAAGCTGATAGATCAGTTGTATCCGGCGCAGATCATCCGCCTTGCGCTTGCGATAATCGCTGGGCAGGGTCGTACCGCCAAAAACAATCTCGCCATCGCGCGGCGGCAAAAGCCCAGCCACCACCCGCGCCAGCGTCGATTTTCCCGACCCCGATTCGCCCACCACCGCCAGAGTTTCGCCGCGTTTCAACACCAGCGACACATCCTTCAGCACCAGCGCCCCACCATAGCCCGCGTTGATCTCGCGCAGTTCCAACAGGGTTTCGGCGGTCTTGTGGCCCACATCGGCCGACATCAAGGACTTGTGCCGTTCCGACACCAGCCGCTTGGTATAGTCTTGCTGCGGGGCCGCCAGCAGATCGCCCGTCGACCCGGATTCCACCTCGACCCCATGGCGCAGCACCATCAACCGATCGGCGATCTGGGCAATCACGGCCAGATCATGGGTGATATAAAGCGCCGCCGTGCCTTGTTCGCGGATCAGGTCGCGCAGCAGGATCAGCACTTCGATCTGCGTCGTCACATCCAGTGCCGTCGTCGGCTCGTCCAGCACCAGAATCGCCGGTTTGCAGGCCATCGCCATCGCCACCATGGCGCGCTGCAATTGCCCGCCCGAAACCTGATGCGGATAGCGGGTGCCGAAATGTTCGGGATCGGGCAGTTGCAGGGTGCGGAAAAGATAGAGCATCCAGTCCCGCGCCTCGCTGCGTGTCATCAGGCCATGCACCACCGGGGCCTCGATGATCTGCTCTGCCAGCGAGATCGCCGGGTTGAAGGCGGCAGCGGCGCTTTGCGCGACATAGGCGATATTGACGCCGCGCATATCCTCGCGTTTACCGCGACCGGCCTGCATCAGATCAACACCCAACAGCTCGATCTTGCCGCCGATGATCCGACAGCCCCCACGTCCATAGCCCATTGCCGCAAGGCCGATGGTGGATTTTCCGGCCCCGGATTCGCCGATCAGACCCAGAATCTCGCCTTTGGCCAGATCCAGCGACACGCCCTTGACCAAAACGGTGCCATCGGGGGCCGCAACCTGCAAATCGCGGATCGAAAGGATGTTTGGATCGCTCATCTGTTGGCCTGCAAATTCGGGCGCCCGGCCAAAAGCCAGTCCACCACCAGATTGACGCCGATGGTCAGAATCGCGATCGCCCCGGCGGGGTAAAGCGGTGCGTAAAGCCCGTAAAGGATGCCTTGCTGGTTGTCGCGCACCATCCCGCCCCAATCGGCAAAGGGCGGCTGGATGCCAAGGCCCAGATAGGACAGGCCAGCCACGAACAGAAAGCTGAAACAGAACCGCATCCCGAACTCGGCCATCAAGGGCGCGCGGGCGTTGGGCAGGATCTCACGGCGGATCATCCAGAACAGGCCCTCACCGCGCAACCGCGCAACCTCGGCATATTCCATCACATTGATGCCTTGGGCCAGCACCCGAGACAAGCGGAACACGCGGGTGGAATCCAGCACGGCAATGGTCACGATCAGCACCGGGATCGACGATCCCAGCGCCTGCAACACCACCAGCGCCGAAATCAGCACCGGCACGCTCATCAGCGTATCCACTCCTCGCGACAAGATCACATCGGTCCAGCCGCCCCGAATGGCCGCGAAAAATCCCAGCGGAATGCCGATGGAAAACGACAGCAGCACGGCGGCAAGTGACACACCGATCGACATCTGCGCGCCATAGAGCAGTCGCGACAACATGTCCCGGCCGTTCTGATCCAACCCCAGCGCGAACTCGGGGCTGGCAGCCGCAAAGGGCACGCCGACGGTTTCTTCCAGCCCATGCGGCGCAATCCATGGCGCGAAGGCGAAAACAAAGGCGGCAAGGGCGATGATCCCAAGGCCAAGCCAAGCGGTAAAGGTTGGGCGCTGCATGGCCTAAATCCCCGTTTCGCGCGGCTGGCGCAGGCGCGGGTTGCTGGCAATCGCGCCAATGTCGGCCACCATGTTCAACAGCACATAAACCGCGCCAAACACCATCGCGGCCGCTTGCACCATCGGCAGATCGCGCTTTGACACCGCATCGACCATGAACCGCCCCAACCCGTTATAGTTGAACACCGCCTCGACCAACACGACACCGGTGATCAGATAGGCGACGTTGAACGCCACCACATTGATCACAGGGGCGGCAGCATTCGGTGCCGCATGGCGCAGCACCACGCGCCTGGTACGCATGCCCTTCAGCCATGCGGTCTCGATATAGGGTTGGTCCATCACCGACAGCACCGCCGTGCGCGTCATCCGCATGATCTGGGCGGTGGTCACCAACAGCAGCACCAGCATCGGCAAGGTCGTCGCCTGCACCCAAGGCCAAAAGCCCATGCCAGGATAGACATTGGCAAGGCTGGGCAAGAGGTTGGTCTTGACCGACAGGAACAGGATCAGGATCAGGCCAAGGAAATATTCCGGCAATGACACCAGCGCCAGCGCGGTGATATTGGTCACCCGGTCAAACACCGTTCCGCGCAACATCGCAGTCAACACACCCAAGGCTGTAGCAAGGGGTATGCCGACCACGGCCGCATAGGTGGCCAGCCCCATGGTGTTCCAGAACCTTGGCCACAACAGATCAGCCACCGGCTGGTGATTGGCCAGTGACATGCCCAGATCACCCTGAACAAAGCCCGCCAGCCAATGCAGATATTGCAAGGCTACCGGTTCGTTCAGGCCCAACTCGCGCCGGATGGCCTCCAGCGCGCCGGGGGTCGCGTTCTGACCCAGAATCGAGGCCGCCACATCCCCCGGCAAAAGCTGGGTTCCGGCGAAAACCAGCACCGAAACCAGCCAGAGTGTGACCAGCCCCTGGGCCAGACGCCCAAGGACCAGCCGGCCCATCAGGCTTGCAGCCAGACTTTTTCAGCCATCCGCGCGCCCATCAGGTTGAACATCGGATGTGGGGTAACGCCTTTGACCTTGAGTGAGGCCCCATCAAGGTAATCGCCAAACATCGGGATCATCGCGCCGCCTTCGTTGCTGATCATCTCTTGCAGTGTCCAGTAGATTTCCTTGCGCTTTTCGTCATCCAGCAACGCGCGGGCCTCGATCAGCAGGGTGTCGAATTTTTCATTTACCCAATGCGTATCATTCTGCGCCGAGGTGGACTGATAGGCGATGGTCAGCATCTGGTCGGCTGTCGGGCGGCCACCCCAATAGGACATGGCGAAAGGTTTTTTCATCCAGACGTTGTCCCAATATCCATCCGAGGGCTGACGGTCGACGGTTACATCAATGCCCGCAACCGCAGCCGAGGTGCGATAGATCGCCGCCGCATCGACGGCACCCGAAAAGGCCGCGTCAGACGAGGACAGCGTGATCGCCAGCGCGTCCATACCCGCCTCTTTCAAGTAGAACTTGGCTTTTTCCGGGTCATAGGGCCGCTGCGGCAATTCGCTGTTATAAAAGCGGTCCGTGCTGGGAATCGGGTGATCATTGCCCAGACGGCCATAACCGCGCAGGGCGGTATCAAGCAGTTGCTGACGATCCACCGCATGTTTCACCGCCATGCGCACGTTGTTGTCGGTAAACGGCGCTTGCGCGCAATCCATCAGGAAGGTAAAGTGCTGCCCGCCCGCCGATTGCACGATCTGCAGGTTCGGGTTCTGGCGCAGCAGATCCACGGTCTTGAAATCAAGGCTGTTGATCGCATGAACCTGCCCCGACATCAGCGCATTGGTGCGCGCCGAAATATCGTTGATCACGATCACCTCAACCGCATCGACATTGGCGCAGCCCGGCTTCCAGTAGGATTCGTTACGGATAAAACGCGAGCGCACGCCCGGCTCGTAAGATTCGTAAACGAAGGGGCCGGTGCCGACCGGATTGGCCCAATCGGTGAAGCCATCGGGCACCACAAGGAAGTGATAGTCCGACAGCACATAGGGCAGATCGGCATTGCCCGATGCCAGCGTGATCTTGACTTCGGTATCGGAAACCTTGGCCACATCCTTGAACGCCTCGGCGATCGAGCGCGCAGCAGAGGTGGTATCGCCACGGTGCAGGTTCAGCGAATAGATGATGTCTTCGGCAGTCAGCGTCTTGCCATTGTGGAAGGTGACGCCCTGACGGACCTTGAAGGTCCATTCCACGGCACCTTCGGCAGCCTCCCAGCTTTCGAACAACTCGGGGATCGCGAGATTGTTGGCGTCGATCTCGACCAGTCCGTTCATCAGCATATAGGCCTGATTGACCGGCACCCAATCGTTCAGCTTGCGGATATCGACGTCATCGGTGGTTGATCCACCGCCAATGCCCAAAACCAGAACCCCGCCACGCACCGGGGTTTCCTGTGCCCAAGTGGGATTACCTGTCAGGCCAATCAGGCCCATTCCGGCCATGCCTGCCAGCAATCCGCGACGGTTCATCATCAAATTCGGTGTCATTTTGGTCCCCCCAAATGCTTGTGCGCAATTTGTCGGTTTGCCACCGGCTCTTGGGCCGGAACGATTGACAATTGCGTGATGGGGCAAGGCTAGTGTCTTGCGGCCGTTGGGTCCACTGCGTTTTTCGCATGGCCTTATGAGGATTGCGGGAGGGCGGCCGTTTCATAGCTTTGCAGCAGCCACTGCCCGACGCGGCGCGTCACGGCACGTTGATTGCGATGGCCTGAGAGCGACAGGTAATAAGTGCTGGCGGCCCGAAAATGCAAGGGATGTGCCCGCACCAGACGACCCGAGGCCAGATCGTCTTGCAAAAGCCAACTCCAACCCATTGCCACGCCCAATCCCTGCGCTGCCGCTTCTATGCAGAGCCGATAGGTGCCGAGTTTCCAACGCATCGTCGTTTCCGGCAGCGTCAGCCCGGCTGCATCCAACCAGTCATTCCAATCCGTCCATTCGCGCAAGGATCCTTCCATGGTCAGGATCACCGGCGCGTGCTGATCTTGCAACGGCGGTAGCCTGGGTGACATCACCGGAACCGTATCCTCGCCGCCCATTGTGCCGATGATGGTCAGATCCGGGCGGCGGTCGTGAAAGGAAATCGCCAGATCATATTCGTCAGATCGCAGTCTGGTGAAGCTGTCATAGACCAGAAGCTTGATCTCAAGTTCCGGGAAGGCAGCGCGCAGACCTGGCAGGCGCGGCAATATCCACAGATCGGCAACCCCCGGCGAGCAGGCGAGTGTTACCCGGTCCCGCCCGACCCAGGTTTGCGAGGTTTCGCCAAGGGCCATCATGGCATCCATCGCCTTGGTAACACCTGCGGCATATTCCTCGCCCGCAGGGGTCAATCGAACGCCCGAAGCGTCGCGGGCAAAAAGCGCGGTGCCGACAAAGGTTTCCAACTGAGCGATCTGGCGACTGATGCCGCTTTGGCTCATCCCGAGGGTTTCGGCGGCACGCGAAAAGCTGCGATGCCGCAGCACCACCTGAAAGGCGAGGATGGATCTCATCGAAGGAAAACGGTGCAGCCGGTTCAACGGTGTCCTCAAGGCAGGGCGGGTGACATCTGGGTTTGTTCATACAGGCCCCGCGCCAAATCTCCAATGCGGTTGAGGCGTTCGAGATGCAAGGTTTTTGCCACAGTATCGCCCTCAGAAGCCGGGCTTGATTCGGATCAAGGCATTGCGCGCCTGTTATGGGCAAGAGAAGGATGAAACGCTGAAACTCTGGAGGTTGCGATGACCCGTTTGATGATGATCCTGTTTTCGATGATTTCCACCACCCTGATGGGCATTGGGGTCATCATCGCACTGACCACCGGCTATGACACCCTGCGCCCGATCCTGATGGCGGTGGCGGCGGGCTTTGCTCTGTCGATTCCAGTCAGCTATTTTGTCGCCAAGGCGATTACGGCCTGAACTGCTTCAGGCGTTGAGAAAGACGCGCACGGTCTCTTCGAACTCACGCGGGCGGTCGGCATGGAGCCAATGACCCGCGCCGGGCAGCTTGGCAAAGCGCGCCTTTGGAAACAGCGCCATGATACTGGCGCGGTGTTCGGGCAGCACATAGTCGCTTTGTGCCCCGGTTAAAAACAGGGCCGGGCCGGAAAATTGCCCGGTAATCTCGGGCCAGCCGACAATTTTGGGCATCTCCGCGGCAAGGGCTTCAAAATTCAGCCGCCACTGTGGGGGTTGCGCTTTCAGATCAAGTGATTGCAGGAAGAACGCGCGCAGTCCCGGATCAGCGATATGATCCGAAAGGCGGCGATCCGCCTCGGAGCGGGAGGTAAGACCCTCCAGCGACAGTGCGCGCATGGCCTTGATATAGCTGGTTTGATCATGGCCATAGCCCACGGGGGCGATATCGGCCACGATCAGACGGCGGATCAGCGTGCCGTGGGTCAAGGCCAGCACCATCGCCGCCTTGCCGCCCATCGAATGGCCGATCAGATCGGCTTGCCCCCCCAGATCACGGATCACCTCGGCCAGATCTTCGGCCATTTCGGGATAGGACTGGGTGGCAAAGCGCGGGCTGGTGCCGTGATTGCGCATGTCCACCGTGATCACATCGCGGTTCTCGGCCAGTCGGCGTGCAACCACACCCCAATTGCGACCCGAACCGTAAAGGCCATGGGCGATGACAAGAGGTGCAGCACTGGCACCATTGGCGGCGGGATGGCGGTTCTTGGCAAGCATGTGTTTTCATAACGCAATCCACCCTGCGTCACCAGAGAGAGTTGAAGCGTTTTGCACAGCCGGATAGGATGGCGCAATTTCAGGAGTCTGGCGATGAGTGCGGTCACAATTCGGCAAATGGCGGACCGGGTGGCGGAACTGCTGGAAGAGCGGGTGTCAGCCCATGGCGCGGATTTGCGCGCAAGGTTGAAAAAGGCCGGCCGGCGGCTGCCGCGCAAGGTGAAACTCGCTGGGGAAAAGCTGGCGGATGGAGCGGAACTTGCGCAAAATCCCAGACTTTACATGCAGTTGGATCAGGCGGACTTTGCCCGTTCCTATGATGTTTGCGTGCGCTATCTGACTGGCATAAAGCCCAACGAGCGCCGGAATGGCCTGCTGATGGATCTGGCGGGATCAATCGCATTTGCCATTCTTGTGGTGGTGATCGGATTGATTGCAGTGCTGTATTGGCGCGGGTTCATCTGAACGGTCAGATGGCTGCACCATAGCGGGCCGTATAGGGTTCGGGCTGCGTATCTCAGAGCGCAATCTGCCCCATGCAGCCCCATGCGGCGATGGCGTGGGGCTGCCCCCACGCCGATTGGATCACAGGCCCGGTGGATCACAGGCTCGGATAAATCGGGAAAGCCTTGCATAGCGCCTCGACCTTGGCTTTCACCGCTGTCTCGACCGCCGCGTTACCCTCTTCGCCGTTTATGGCCAGACCA
>JAGPBG010000040.1 GCA_018063485.1 Cypionkella sp. | reverse complement strand
GCCGAGGCCAGCGCCCAGAACTGCCAATATCCCACCAGTGTTTTCATTTCCCCACCCATTTCTCATCACCATGCGCCTGCTTGCGGCAAAGAAAAACCCCCGGCCTTGCGGACGGGGGTTGATCGGGTTGGGCATCGCTGCCCCAGTGTCGCTGAACGTATGTTGCTAGCGTTGTGCAACTCCCTGAGGAATTACATGCCGCCTTCGCGCTGAAGCTTCTTTCGCGCGAGCTTGCGCGCACGGCGCACGGCTTCGGCGGATTCGCGCGCTTTCTTGACGGAGGGTTTCTCGAAATGCTGTTTGAGTTTCATTTCGCGGAACACGCCTTCGCGCTGAAGCTTTTTCTTGAGGGCCCGAAGGGCTTGCTCAACGTTGTTATCGCGGACGCTGACCTGCATGTGGTTGTCACCACCTTCCTAAGTTAGAGTTGCACTGAATGTGCAGGCTTGCGGCGGATAGCAAAAGCTGTGGGCTTTGTCTACTCTGGGGCGTGAAAGGTGGGGATATGGAGCAAGAAAACAGCAGCGAGCGCGCGAAAGAGCGGATTTTGCAGGCCGCTTTGGGCCATGTGGCCTTTGATGGCTGGTCTGAGGCGACGCTAAAGGCGGCAATCACTGATTCGGGCGTGACCCCGGCCCTTGGCCGTGCGCTTTATCCGCGCGGCGGGGTTGATCTGGCGGTGGCCTATCACCGGGCCGGCGATATTGCGATGCGCGATGCCATGGCCGCCCATAATGGTGGCCTGCGGTATCGCGACCGGGTGGCGCTGGCAGTGCGGCTGCGGCTGGAAGCGGCGGATAAGGAATTGGTGCGGCGCGGCTCTGCCCTGTTCAGCCTTCCCCAGCATGGCCTTGAGGGTGCGCGGTTGATCTGGGCCACGGCGAATACGATCTGGACCGCCTTGGGCGACAGCAGCACGGATGTGAATTGGTATAGCAAACGCGCGACACTTTCGGCGGTTTACGGGGCTACGGTTTTGTTTTGGCTGGGCGATCAGTCTGAGGACAACGCCGACACCTGGGAATTTCTGGAACGGCGGATCGAAAACGTGATGCAGATGGAAAAGGCCAAGGCGGCTTTTCGGGGAAATCCATTAGGCAAGGCGCTGATGGCTGGACCTTTGAAGTTTTTTGAACGGATTTCCGCGCCAAAATCGCTGGATGATCTGCCCGGACGCACCAAATGAAAGGCACCAAGATGGCACTTTCCGATTCCATGCTGGCGATGGAAATCTCAACCCCCGGTGGCCCGGATGTGTTGGCAGCAGTAACCGTGCCGGTGCCGGTGCCCGGCCATGGGCAAATCGTGATCCGGCTGGCCTATGTCGGCGTCAATCGCCCCGATGCGCTGCAACGGGCGGGCAATTATGCGCCGCCAGCTTCGGCCTCGCCTTTGCCGGGGCTGGAAGGCTCGGGCACCGTGGTGGCCATGGGGCCGGGAGTGCAACGCTGGCAAATTGGTGACAAGGTATGCGCCCTGCTGCCCGGCGGCGGCTATGCCGAATACGCCACCTGCCATGAGGCACATGCCTTGCCGATCCCCAAGAGCCTTTCCATGCGCGAAGCCGCCTGTCTGCCGGAAACCTGCTTTACCGTCTGGTCGAATGTGGTGATGCGCGGCGGTTTGCAGGCGGGAGAGCGATTCCTGGTGCATGGCGGCTCATCGGGCATCGGGGTGACGGCGGTGCAAATCGCCGCAGCCCTTGGTGCCAGAGTCTTCGCCACCGCTGGCACGGATGAGAAATGCCGCGCGGTCGAGGCTTTGGGTGCGGAACGCTGCTTCAACTACCGGACCGAGGACTATCTGGCGAAAATGCTGGAACTGGGTGGCGCGAACCTGATCCTCGATATGGTGGGAGGGCCTTATCTTCCCAAGAATATCAAGGCCCTGGCGGATGATGGAAGGCTGGTTCAAATTGCTTTTCTGCAAGGGCAGAAACTGGAGTTGAATTTCGCCGAAGTGATGATGCGCCGCCTGACCATCACCGGATCAACCCTGCGGCCGCAATCGGATCAGGCCAAGGCCGGTATTGCGCAGGCGGTACAGGAGAACATTTGGCCGATGATCGCTCGCGGCGCATTTCGCGTGGTGATCGACAGCGAATATCCGTTGACCCAAGCACCGGCCGCGCATTGGCGGCTGGAAAGCTCGGGTCATATTGGCAAGATCGTGATGAAGGTCGAAGCCTAGAGCGCTTCGATTCTCCTGTTTCAGATGGAATGCGAACAGTCTTGACCGCAAGGCCGGTCTCGTCAAAGTTCCGCTGAAACCGGCTATTGTGCGGGCTGCTCACACGGGAGAACAGCTAGTCGCCAGCGTGGGGCCAGGCATCCATCACGGCAAGAGCCTGCTCGGCCGTTTCGACATAGGCAAAAAGGTCGAGATCACTGGCGGCGATAGTGCCGGCCTCTGCCAGCATTTGCCAGTTGATCACCTTTTCCCAGAAGGCGCGGCCAAACAGCAAGAAGGGCACACGCTTCATGCGGCCAGTTTGGATCAGGGTCAGGCTTTCGAACATCTCGTCCAGCGTGCCGAAACCACCGGGGAAGATGCAGATTGCCTTGGCCCGCATCAGGAAGTGCATCTTGCGGATGGCAAAGTAGTGAAAATTGAACGACAGGTCGGGGGTGACGTATTGGTTCGGGGCCTGCTCATGGGGCAACACGATGTTCAACCCGATGGACTGACCGCCCGCCTCATCGGCTCCACGGTTTCCGGCCTCCATCACGCCGGGACCGCCTCCGGTGCAGATTACGTTCTCGCGGCCATAGGATTCAAGCGAGCGTTCCGTAATGGCGCGGGCAAAGCGGCGGGCCTCGTCGTAGTATTTCGACAGATCGGCCAGCATCGGCGTTCTCGCCTTGGCCTTGTTTTCCGGTGCGGGAATGCGGGCACCACCAAAAAGGACTACGGTGGATCGGATTCCGTGTTCATCAAGGATCATCTGGGGTTTCAACAGTTCGAGTTGTAACCGGACCGGGCGCAGTTCTTCGCGGGTCATGAAATCGGGATCAGCAAAGGCGAGCCTGTAAGCTGCGGCGCGGGTTTGGGGCGTATCGGGCAGCCGGTGGGTGGCGGCCACATCCTGTACGGAATCGCGAAACGGATGGGGGCGGGGATCGGCGGGCATGGGCGGCCTTTGCTTGGGGCGGTTCAAGCTAGGGGTATCGGGTTTGAAGCGGGTTGGAAAGGGGGAGGACCGGTGCCGCTCTTATTTCTTTATATGTCAGATGGTTATCGCAATTTGGCTGGCGGAATATCGGTATATTCAAACCGGTGCCTGTTGCGGGCACCCGACTTTGCAGGAAAGGCGCAGATCTTCCAGAGCGGGGTTTGGACTGGATTGCTCCATTGGTGCATATATTCCGCGATTGGATATTCCGAGGAACCGGCCACTCTTGAGCAAGTTTTCGATAGTGATTACTGATCGCGGGGGCGGGGTGGCCCCAGACCTGCAATTGCGCCGGTGATGGCTGGTGGGTATAGGGTCGCAAGTTGATCAGGAGAATTGTAATGTCCAATGCCGTACTTGAAACCGCTATTGAAGCTGCCTGGGAAGCGCGGGAGACGATTTCCACCGCCACCAAAGGCGAGCCGCGTGAGGCTGTTGAAGCCACGCTTGAGGCTTTGGACAAGGGCAAGCTGCGGGTGGCGGAAAAGCGCGGGGCTGATTGGCATGTGAACCAATGGGCCAAGAAGGCGGTGCTGTTGTCGTTCCGGCTGACCGATATGTATGAAATCTCGGGCAGCAATGGCGGGTCAAACTGGTGGGACAAGGTGCCCTCGAAGTTTCAGGGCTGGTCTGCCGCCGATTGGCGCGCGGCGGGTTTTCGCGCAGTTCCGGGCAGTATTGTGCGGCGTTCGGCCTTTATCGGCAAGGGCGTGGTTTTGATGCCTTCCTTTGTGAACGTCGGGGCCTTCGTCGATGAAGGCTCGATGGTGGATGGCTGGGCGACGGTGGGGTCTTGCGCGCAGATCGGCAAGAATGTGCATTTGTCGGGCGGGGTTGGCATTGGCGGCGTGTTGGAGCCGATGCAGGCGGGGCCAACGATCATCGAGGACAATTGCTTTATCGGCGCGCGGTCCGAGGTGGTCGAGGGCTGCATCGTGCGCGAAGGTTCGGTGCTGGGGATGGGCGTGTTTATCGGGCAATCGACCAAGATCGTGGATCGCGAAACCGGGGTTGTGATGTATGGCGAGGTGCCGGCGGGGTCGGTTGTGGTGGCGGGGTCGATGCCCTCTAAGGGGGGGATCAATCTGTATTGCGCCGTCATCGTGAAGAAGGTGGACGCGAAGACGCGCTCGAAAACCTCGATCAACGAGTTGCTGCGGGATTAGCGGTTTCGCGCTCCCAATCGGGTAGAAATTCTACGCGATCACAGCCGGCAAAGCTGGCGAGGCGGTTCAGTTCGGCCCCAAGCCTTGCGCGCCGCGATTGGGTAAGGGTTATACCTGCCTCGGGCCAGAAGGCTTTGACTCGCAGGGTGGACGCGTCGCGGAAGGCTTTGACGTCGATGCGGCCGATGAGTTGGGTGCCTTCAAGGATCGGGAAAACATAATAGCCGAAGATGCGTTTGGGTTCAGGGACGAAAACTTCGATCCGGTAGTGAAAGCCGAACAGGAATTCAGTGCGGACGCGATCACGCAGGGCGGGATCAAACGGCGACAGGATGCGCAGCCGGTTGGCGGGTTCGGGGGTGTTTCCGGCCATTTGCAGCACGTCGGGGCGGGCGAGGCCGGGTTTGGTTCCAGTGACGCCTTCGATGGTGACCTCGATGATTTCGCCGGATTTCAGCGCGGCTTTGGCCCATGATTTGGCGTCCTCAATGGAAATGGCATTCCAATAGGCAGCGAGTTCTTTGGGAGTGGAAAAGCCGAGATGATCAAGGGCGGACGCGCAGGCCCAGTTGATGATTTCCGTGTGGGGGGGCGTTTCCGGGCGGTGGTGTTCGGGGATGACGCGGTGGGTGAGGTCGTAAATCTTTTGAAAGCCGTTGCGCCCTGAAATCGCCAGTTGCCCGGTGCGCCACAGCCATTCCAGTGCGGTTTTGGAGGGGTGCCAATCCCACCAGCCGCCTTTGCTGCGCGCTTCATCCTGGCCCACATCCGAGGTGGTCACCGGGCCGTCGGATTCGATGCGGCGCAGGATGGTTTCGAATTGCTGTTGGTAGCCGTCGCGGAACCATTTGTTCCAGTTCTCGCCGAGCCGATCAGCGGCGCGGGCATAGCGGTGCTGCCAATAGGGGTGCAGGGCGATGGGCAGGATCGACGCGTCATGCGTCCAGTGTTCGAACAGGGCGCGGTTGGTCTCGGTCAGGGATTTGAGGGCGGCGGGGCGATAGCTTTGGCGGCGCGACCACAAGATCATGTCATGCGCGCGGGCGACGGTATTGATGCTATCAAGTTGCACAAAGCCGATGCGGGTGATCAGATTCGCCAGATCGGTGCCTTTGGCGGCACCGACAGGAGGTTCGGCCAGGGCGTGTTTGTGCAGGAAAAGGCGGCGGGCGAGGCGGTTGGGTAGCTGCATGGGTGACCCTAGCAAGTGCCGGGATCGCCGCCAAGTCTGAAGATCAAGCCACCCCGTAAAGTCGTTTCGCCTCACGGAACGACATCAGCTTTTGCAGCTTTTCGTCCCACAGGTGCAGGTTCACCGATTTGAAACTTTGCCAGATGGTCAGGCGCTGTGCCTCGGCCAGCCCCTGATTGTCGCGCAGCACTTCGGGAAGGCGGTAGAAAGGGATGCGGCTATAGAGGTGGTGGACGTGGTGGATGCCGATATTGGCGGTAAACCAGCGCAGGGGTTGCGGCAGAACATAGTGCGATGAGCCCTCGAGTGCCGCCTGATGGACCTGCCAGTCTTCGGAATTGGACCAGTGGGTTTCCTCAAACTGGTGTTGGACGTAGAACAGCCAGACCCCAATGGTTCCTGCGATTACCGAGGTCGGCAGGTAGATCAGCAGCAAGGGCATAAAGCCGCCGAGCCAGACCATCAGCGCAAGGCTGATGGCGATAACAGCATTGGTACCCATGGCGGAAATCCAAAAGCGCCAGCCCTGGTTCATCAACCCGACGGGCAGACGATTTTGCAGGATGAACAAATAACTGGGGCCGAGGACGAACAGCACCAGCGGGTGACGGTAAAGCCGGTAAAGAAACCGCCCCATTGGGCTGCGGGCGCGATATTCTTCGACAGTAAGGGTCAACACATCACCGATGCCGCGCTGATCCAGATTGCCGTGGTGCGAATGGTGGATGGAATGGGTGCGCCGCCACACATCATAAGGCGTAAGGGTCAGCACACCAAGGCAACGGCCTACCCAATCCTGAACTCGGCGGCTGGCAAAATAGCTGGCGTGGCCACAATCGTGCTGGATCACGAATATCCGCACCAGAAACACGCCGTTCAGCATGGCGATGGCGAGGGCGAGCCAGTAGCTGACGGAAAGTGCCGCCCAAGCCAGCGCCCAGAGCAGGGCAAAAGGAACCAGGGTGGCTGCGAGTTCGAAGATAGAGCGGAAAGTTGAGGGCTCACGATATTTGGCTAGAACCTGCACCCATTCGCGTGCGGATCTTGCGCGCACCTGGTTAGGTGCGCCGCTTGTGCCAGAGTCCATAGTATTCCTCTCCGCCTCTATGCAGGTGACCGAAACTGTCCAGCCCGGCCTATCGTTATTTCGTTGCCGCCGGTCGGAAATACCCGGCCTTTGTGTCGGTGACAATAGCGCCATGCCGTGCCGCCGGAAAGCGTGACGTTATGGACTCAATTTGCTCGCCACGATTTGCGTTGCTTCTCGGTCGCAGATTTCAACTGACCGCAGGCGGCCATGATGTCTTCGCCGCGCGGGGTGCGGATCGGGCTGGCATAGCCCGCGTTATAGATAATGTCGGCAAAGGCATGAATCCGGTTGCCAGACGAGCGTTTGTAAGGCGCGCCGGGCCATTCGTTGAAGGGGATCAGGTTTACCTTCGCAGGAATACCGCGCAGCAGTTCTACAAGGCGGTAGGCGTCTTCCTTGGTATCATTCACGCCGTCCAGCATCACATATTCAAAGGTGATGCGTTCCGAGTTCGACAGGCCCGGATACTCACGCAGCGCATCCAGCAGCGTGGCGATGTTCCATTTCTTGTTGATCGGCACCAATTTGTCACGCACTTCGTCGGTGGTGGCGTGGAAGGACACCGCCAGCAGGCAGCCGATTTCGGTGGCAGTGCGCGCGATTTCCGGTACCACGCCCGAAGTGGACAGGGTGATGCGGCGGCGACCAAGCGCAATGCCTTCGCCGTCCATCACGATCTTCATCGCATCACGGACGTTTTCAAAGTTGTAAAGAGGTTCGCCCATCCCCATCAGCACGACATTGCTGATCAGGCGGGTTTCAACCTTTGGGGCACCTTGCACCGGCCATTCGCCCAGATCATCGCGGGCCAGCATCACCTGGCCGACGATTTCACCCGCCGTCAGGTTGCGCACCAGCTTTTGCGTGCCGGTATGGCAGAAGGAACAGGTGAGCGTGCAGCCGACCTGCGAAGATATGCACAGGGTTCCGCGATCGGTTTCGGGGATATAGACCACCTCTACCTCATGCCCGCCAGCGATGCGCACCAGATATTTGCGGGTGCCATCGGTCGAGATTTGGCGGGTCACGACTTCGGGCAGATCAATCGTGAAGTTCTCGGCAAGAAGTGTGCGGTATTCCTTGGCCAGATTGCTCATGGCCGAAAAATCGCGCACGCCCCAGTTATAGACCCATTGCCAAAGCTGCCCCAGCCGCATCCTGGCCTGACGCTCGGGCGTGCCTGCGGCGATAAGCGCCTCGCGCAACTGATCGCGGGTAAGGCCGACGATATTGGTCAGCCCGCCCTCGGGCAGTTTGCGCGGGATGGTCAGCACGTCTTGGGTGATCGGAGCAGAAGCGGTCATGGCAGGCCCGTGGTTGGTTCAAGCGGCTGATATAGGCGGTTCGCGCGGAAAACGAAACGGGTCAAGAATGCAAAGCGCCCCGGTAACGGAACCGGGGCGCTGAAATATGTGCCTTGCGGTTATTTGCAGCGCTTGGCGGCCTCATCCATGGCGGCAGTAAAGCCGCGCAGGCTGAAGGTGTCCTTGGTTTCGGTGCCCTTGCCCGATTTAGCCGAAACAATGGCGGTGGTGCCTTTCTTCAGCGCAGCAAGGATCGTGGCATCATCGGCTGCCGTTCCCGGCCAAGCCCATTCGCCATCAGTGATCATATCATATTTGTTGCCATCAATCGACAGGCCAACGGTTGAGCCGGCTGCGAAAGGATAGCCGCCGGAAAAGGAAATCTCGCCCTTGCCAGTGCCAGAGCGGAAGGTAACGAACAAAAGAATGTCGCCGCGGCGAACCGAAACCGGCTGGCCATTGCGCGAGTTGATCGTCTCTTTGGGTTTGGAAACGCCCCAGCATTCCAGTGGCTTGCCGTCGGTGAACACGCTCCAATCGGTCATCACGGCGACCTGATTGGTGGATTCTTGCGCGAAAGCGCCCGTGGAGCCAATAGAAATTGTCGCAGCGGCCAATGTGCGCATCATCCAGCTTGTCATATCGTTTACAGCCTCCAAGCCGTTTTGCCTCTGACCCGACCACACCGCTTGAGACGCGGGGTTTTTCCTGTAGCGCAGGCCCGTTACACTCGATATGCCATTCTTTAGCGAAAAGGGTCGATCCGTGAAACCCCTGCCGCATGAAAACGGGCAGAAAATCGCGCATAAGTGAGGGAGATGAGCATGGGTTCGGCAATTCCGATGGTTGAATTGTGGCGCGGTGGCTTGCTGGAGAGCACGCATCGGGGCCATGCGGTAATTTGTGATGCCGCGGGCGAGGTGGTGGAAAGCTGGGGCGACCCTGGACGGGTGATCTTTCCGCGCTCATCATGCAAGATGATTCAGGCGTTGCCGCTGGTGGAATCGGGGGCGGCGGATGCGGTTGGGTTGACACCGGCGCATCTGGCCTTTGCCTGTGCCAGCCATCAGGGCCAGGCCTTGCATGTTGAAATGGCCGGCAAGTGGCTGGCCGATCTGGGTCTGGGCGAATCGGATTTGCGCTGCGGCGCGCATGAGCCCTATGACAAGACCGAGCGCGACCGACTGATCCGTGCCTATGAAAGCCCCTGCCAGTTGCACAACAATTGTTCGGGCAAACATTCGGGATTCCTCACGGTGACGCGGCATTTGAAAGCCGGGCCGGAATATGTCGAGCTTGATCATCCCTTGCAGGTGGCGATCAAGGCGGCCACCGAAGAGGTGACCGGCGAGGCCGCGGCCGGATACGGGATTGACGGCTGTTCGGCGCCGAATTTTGCAATGTCGATGGCCGGACTTGCACGCGGGATGGCGGCATTTGCGGCGGCGCGCGAAGATGGTTCGGCGCGCGCGCGCGCGATGCATCGGCTGTCACATGCGATGGCCACACATCCGGAACTGGTGGCTGGCGACGGACGGGCCTGCACCGAGCTGATGCAGGCGATGGGCGGGCGTGTGGCGATCAAAACCGGTGCCGAGGCGGTATTCGTGGCAATCGTGCCGGAGAAAAAGCTCGGCATTGCGGTAAAGATCGAGGACGGCAATGCGCGGGCTTCCGAGGCGGTGATTGTGTCGCTTTTGGCGCGCATCGGCGTGTTGGATTTGGCCCATCCGGCAGCGCAAAAGCGGCTGCCCGCGCCGCAGATCAATTGCCGGGGCAAACGCACTGGAGAGATGCGGCTGACGGGCGGATTTCTCTGATCTGACGGCCAGGCCGGTATTCAAAAAGCCTCCACCTTGCGGTGGAGGCTTTTGTTTTGCAGCAAGTTCCGACAGGATGGGCTGGGTGGGGGCAAAGACTCACCCTGTCGGGCCTTACTTGCTACTTTGATCTGTATGCCGCAGATTCGTGGCTATGTCGGGGTGAGCTGCGGGCAAGATCCGGGCTCTTTCGCGGCATTTTGCGTGTTGGCGTCTTGATTTGCAATATCAAGGGCGTAAATTTTACCCATGAGCTTACAGCCCCCAACGGCATTTCCATCCGAGCACCCCGAGCAGATTTTCTTTGATCGGCGCGAATTGTCGATGATCCTGGGGATCTATGGCCGGATGGTGGCGGCAGGAGAATGGCGCGACTATGGGATTTCCAGTCTGCGCGAGATGGCAGTGTTTTCAGTTTTTCGGCGCACGGCAGAGTTTCCACTTTACCGGATCGAGAAGCGGCCAAAGCTGCGCTTGAAGCAGGGGCTTTATGCGGTGGTGGGCATGGATGGCCGGATTTTGCGGCGCGGTGGCGACCTCGCGCAGGTGCTACGGGTGTTGGAAAAAGCGATGATCCGCAGCGTGGAGTAGGTTTTACGCCTTGGGCCGCGCAAACCTCGCTGCGGCTACGCGCTGATTTTATGGATCCAACACGTTGGCCGCAGTCCAAACCAATTGGATTGATCGCGGTGCGGATACCTTGCTTTTCGCAATCCCCGCTCAGAGGCGGCGGCGGTGGGTGACGGGCCCGCCACCTTGCAGCGTAACGCGGGCGATGCAGGTGGCGGTGTCCTCATAGGCGACCGACATCGAATGGCCGTTGGCGTGGATCAGTTGGGCGTCATCGACAATCAAGGCAACGTGACCTTTCCAGAAGATCAGGTCGCCGCGCGCAAGGGCGACATCCGGCGGGATTTCGTGGCCCAACTGCTCTTG
>JAGPBG010000379.1 GCA_018063485.1 Cypionkella sp. | reverse complement strand
CAAGGCTGGCCAGCACCGTGGCGTGGATGGAATGCACATGCATAAGGCAGCGCGCATGGGGCAGGCTGCGATGGATCGAGCCATGCAACCCCCAGGCGGTGGGATCGGGCGCATCGGGGCGGTTCAAAGTGTCGGGATCATTGGCGTCGATCTCGATCAGGCTTGATGCGGTGATCCGCGCGAAATGCCGCCCGTTGGGGTTGATCAGAAAGCGCGAGCCCTCCTCATTCACTGCAAGGCTGAAATGGTTGGCCACCGCCTCGTGCAGGTTCAGCTTTGCTGCCCAGCGAAAGGCGGCGGCCAGATCAACGCGTTCGGGCCAATGGGTGATGTTTGGGTGATTATTCATGGCGGACCTGCGGTTGCACGCTAAGGGTTTGGTAATCCGGCGAGGGCATGATGTGAGCCGGGTCCGGTTGACTATGGCCGGTGTAATAGGCCTTCGCAACACGGATTGAATAGGAGCAGGAAACGAAACAATGCCCATATTTCCGCGCAATATCGCCGCAAATGCCCGATATCTCTGAGATCAAGATGAAACAGGAGCCTTGCCATGCAACTCATTCGGTCTTTTGATCAAGACAATGCCGCCCTCGTTGGCTTTGGCATCCGGGTGATGCTGTTGAGCAAACAATCCGAAGAGGGGCCGCTTGCGCGCCGCCTGGCGGGGCTTGGCGGAATGCTGGAGCATTCACAGGAGATGTATGAGGCGCTGGAAGCGGTGATCGAGGATCCGGCAGGCTATGGCCTGTTTGTGCTGGATTGCGATGACTTCGGCGGAATTGAGGCCGGACGTAAAGCGGTCACGATGATGGGGGAATTGGCACAGCGGCTTCCGGTAATTCTGATCAGCAAGGAATGTCAGGAACAGAGCTTCCCGCAAGGAAGGGGGGCAGCAACGATGTTGCGCGCGCCGCTGTCATCGGTTTCTCTGCGCGTAGGCTTTGAACATGCGTTGCGTGACCGGCTGTCGGTTCGTCTGATCTGAGCAAGGTTCAAGAGTTGAAAAAGGGCAGACCCTTGGGCCTGCCCTTTGGCGTTTGTGGATCAGGCAAGCGCCAGATTGATCGCCGATTCGCGGCCATCACGGCCCGATTCGATATCAAACGTAACCGCTTGGCCGTCTTTCAGCGACCGCAGGCCAGCGCGCTCTAACGCGGTGATGTGGACGAACACGTCTTTCTTGCCACCCTCGGGGGCAATAAAGCCGAAGCCTTTGGTTTCATTGAACCATTTCACGGTGCCCTTAGCCATCGTGAATTCTCCTCTAGCAATGCCACCCACGAGATTGCGGCGGCCCGGCGCAGTCAGCTTTGGTCGAAGGCTGTGGCCGTAGGCGGAGACCGGGACCGAATAAGTTAACGACGCTGCGCCTTCTTATGGCGTGGAAAAATGCTGAATCAAGAGAAATCGCAACTTATGCGGTCTTGTTGTGCAACCGATGGCCAAGGGACTGGCGGGCCAGCAAAGCAAAGCACAGCGTAACAATGGCAAAGCCGATACCGCCAAAAGTCCAGATACCCAAGGCACCAAGGGCGCTGACCTGGAAAAGGATCAACCCGCACAGGGCCGAAATCATGCCGAAGATGCCGCCTGCCAGAACTGAAACCGTTGCCATGGGAACCGCCTTTCTGCCTATTCTACATTGCAGCAGATTGGGGCAGGATTGGGGCAGGAAAACGGAAAAGCCGGGGCGTTCAGAATTGTTTGCGCGCGCGCAGGGCTGCGCCGATGGTGCCATCGTCCAGATAATCCAGCTCGCCACCAATTGGCACGCCCTGGGCGAGGGAGGTGAGCCGGGACGGGCTGTTTTGCAGCTCATCGGCGATGTAATGCGCCGTGGTCTGGCCGTCGATGGTAGCATTCAGCGCGAGAATCACCTCGCGGATGGCCTCATCTGTCACGCGGCGGGCGAGTTTCGGAATGCCCAATTCGTCGGGACCAATGGCATCCAGCGCCGAAAGGGTGCCACCCAAGACGTGGTAGCGGCCCTTGAAGGCGCCGGTCCGCTCCATCGCCCAGAGGTCGGCGACATCTTCAACCACACAGATCTCGCCATTGGCGCGGGCAGGATCGGCGCAGATCGCGCATAGGCTGGCGGTGCCGAAATTGCCGCAGATATCACAATCTTGCACCGACAGCGCCACGCCGGCCATGGCCTGTGCCAGCGGGGCCATCAGTGAGTCGCGCTTTTTCAGCAGCATCAGCACCGCGCGGCGGGCCGAGCGTGGGCCAAACCCCGGCAGCCGGGCCATAAGCCCGATCAGGGTTTCGATGTCGCGCGGGGGCTCGCGCATCTTAGAACGGCAGGCCCATGCCGGGGGGGAGGCCAAGGCTTTCGCTCAGGCGGGTGAGTTCGGCCTTGCCGCGTTCGACAGCTTTGGCCTGTGCGTCCCGGATCGCGGCGAGAATCAGATCCTCGACCACTTCCTTCTCCGAGGCCACAAGGATTGAAGGATCAATGTCCAGCCCGGTCACATCACCCTTGGCGGTGGCGCGCACCCTGACCAGACCGGCACCGGCTTCGCCGGTAACGATGGTATTGGCCAAAACCTCCTGCATTTCGGCCATCTTGGACTGCATCTCGCCCGCGGCCTTCATCATCTTGGCCATATCGCCAAGCCCGCCCAAACCTTTCAGCATCGCTTTTCCTTAACTGTCCTCGAAAGGATCCCATTCCTCTTCCACCTCGGGCAATGCCTCAATGGCGGCGCTGGCCGCCATTGCTTCTGCCGAGCGGATTTCGGTGATTTTCGCGCCCGGAAAGGCCAGCATCACGGCCTGAACCAGCGGGTTCTGCTGTGCCTCGGCCTCAGCCTGAAGGCGGCCTGCGTTCTGGGTTTCTCCAATCGTCGGCGCGCCGCCTTCGCTGACCACCGACACTCCCCAGCGCGCGCCGGTCCAGCCTTGAAGCCGCTGGCCCAGGCGTGCGGCCAGGTCGCGCGCAGCGTTCGGGGCGGGTTCAAATTCGATCCGACCGGGGGAATAGCGGACCAATTTCAGCCCGTGTTCCACCTCGAACAAAAGTTTCATATCGCGCTTTTCTCGGATTAATTCAACGACTTGGGCGAAACTGACCAGCAGCATTTCAGGT
>JAGPBG010000378.1 GCA_018063485.1 Cypionkella sp. | reverse complement strand
CCGGTTGCTGCAAGCCACCACCAGATCGCCAAAGCAACCCCGACGGCCACCAGGACGACCCAGCGCCAAGGGCCGTTCGGTGATTTCCGCGACAGCACTTTTGCCTCAAGATCAAGATCGGCAGCATGCATGGCCTACCCCTTATATTACCTGAAAAGCCTGCCACAAGCGCTGCACCCCGGCATTGATGCAAAACAAACCGCGGTGCAATGGCGCAACCCCCACCCTTGATCCGACAGCAAGTCCTTGCCCGCCCGCCCCCTCTCGTTTAATCAGGAAGAATACCAATGAAAGGCCCCAAATGCGCATTCTGATCACCAATGATGATGGCATCAACGCGCCGGGGCTTGAGGTGCTGACCCGCATCGCCACCGATATCGCCGGACACAAGGGCGAGGTCTGGACCGTGGCCCCCGCATTCGAGCAATCGGGCGTCGGCCATTGCATCAGCTATACCCGCCCGATGCTGATCGCCAAACTGGGCCACCGCCGTTATGCCGCCGAAGGCAGCCCCGCCGACTGCATATTGGCAGGCGTTTTCGACGTGATGGAGGGGCATAAACCCGATCTGGTGCTGTCGGGCGTCAACCGGGGCAACAACTCGGCCGAAAACGTGCTTTATTCCGGCACCATTGGCGGCGCGATGGAGGCGGCGCTGCATGGCATCCCGTCGATTGCACTGTCGCAATTCATGGGGCCAAAAACCATGGAGCTTGCCGACCCATTCGAGGCCGCAAGCACTCATGGCACCTCCATCGTGCGGATGTTGCTCAACAAGGGCCTGTGGAACGGCGGTGATTACCGCACCTTTTACAACGTGAACTTCCCGCCCGTGCCTGCATCGGATGTGCGCGGCCATACGGTGGCGGCACAAGGGTTCCGCCGAGATAGCGCCTTTGGGGTTGCTCCGCAAATCTCGCCGGCAGGCAAACGGTTCTTGTGGATCAAGGGCGGCCCGCAGCAAACCCCCACGCTTCCCGGCACCGATGCCGCCGTGAACCTTGGCGGCTATATTTCGATCACGCCCATGCGCGCGGACCTGACCGCCCATGATGAACTTGCCCCCCTCATGGCGGCACTTGCATGACAGACCCAGAACCGCCCCAAGACGAGGCGGCCGAACGCAAGATGCGTTTTCTTTATGCGTTGCGTTCGCGCGGCGTTACCGACGCCCGCGTGTTGACTGCGATGGAGCAAGTGGACCGCGGCAATTTCGTGCGCGGTCTGTTTGCCGAGCGCGCCTATGAGGACATGCCGTTGCCGATTTCCTGTGGCCAAACCATCAGCCAGCCCTCGGTGGTGGGCCTGATGACGCAGGCACTGAACGTGCAGCCCCGCGATACCGTGTTAGAGGTAGGCACTGGTTCGGGCTATCAGGCGGCAATCCTCGCCCACCTCACCCGCAGGGTCTATACCGTGGATCGTCATCGCCGCCTTGTGGCCGAGGCGCAGGCGCTGTTTCGCGACCTTGGCCTTGTCAATATCGTGGCCATGGTCGCCGACGGCAGTTATGGCCTGCCCGATCAGGCCCCGTTTGACCGCATCATTGTCACCGCCGCCGCCGAAGACCCGCCCGGACCGCTCTTGGCGCAGCTCAAGATCGGCGGTATCATGGTGGTGCCGGTCGGCCAATCTGATACGGTGCAGCATCTGATCAAGGTCACCCGCAATGAGCGCGGTTATGATTACGAAGAATTGCGCCCGGTGCGCTTTGTCCCGCTTGTCGAAGGCTTGGGCAATGAGTAGCCGGGAATTGTGAAATCCCGCTCCGGGACCAACCCGGACAGTTTGAATGAGGCGCGCATGACACCGACACGGATCTCAATGCTTGGCATTTCGGCGCTGCTGATGCTGTCTGCCTGTGGCGGCACGCCGATAGACTGGGATCTGCGCGGCGGCAACAGGGGGCTGTCCACCAGTTCTGCCGCCCGAAGTGCCACCCAGGATCGCCCCACACCGGACGCGCGCGGAGTGATTTCTTACCCCGGCTATCAGGTGGCCGTGGCACAGCGCGGCGATACCGTTGCCTCGGTTGCCGCCCGCATCGGGGTGAATGCCGACGAATTGGCGCGCTACAATGCGCTGAAGCCCGGTGACGGGTTGCGCAGTGGCGAAGTGCTGGCCCTGCCCGGTCGGGTATCGGCAGCCCCTGCCGGAACCACCGGCCAAATCATCGGCGGCCCGAACTCGGGTGGCCCGATTGACGTGAGCACCATCGCCACCACCGCGCTGGACCGCGTTGGCCCCTCGCCCACAACCGCCCCGCGCACCAGCGGTGCCGAGCCGGTCCGCCATAAGGTGGCGCGCGGAGAAACCGCCTTTACCATCGCGCGCAGCTATAATGTCTCGGCCAAATCGCTGGCCGATTGGAACGGGCTTGGCCCCGATCTGTCTGTGCGCGAAGGCCAGTTCCTGATCATTCCGGTGGCCGGAGCAGTGGCACCGCCGTTCGCGATTGACAGTTCAGCCCCCGGCCAGGGCTCTGCCCCTCCTGAGCCGCCCTCGGCCAAAAAGCCGCTTCCGGCCGAAAAAACCACCCCGGCTGCGGACAAGACCAAGGGCCAACCGGCCTCGCCCGATCTGGGCGCACAGCGCACCTCTGCCTCGGCCTCACGCTTTGTGATGCCGCTCGACGGCAAGATCATCCGCACCTATGTAAAGAAGAAAAATGACGGCATCGACATCGCCGCCGCCGCAGGTTCACCGGTCAAGGCCGCCGCCGACGGCACCGTGGCCGCCGTCACCACAGACACCGAAGGCACCCCGATCATCGTGATCCGCCACGCTGACAATATCCTGACGGTCTATGCAGGTGTCGACGGGGCCAAGGTCGCCAAGGGGGCAGCAGTCAAGCGCGGTCAAACCATCGCCACCGTGCGCGCAGGCAACCCGGCATTCTTGCATTTCGAGGTGCGCAAAGGTGTCGAAAGCGTCGATCCGATGCCCTATGTGCAATAACCGCACCTGACCATGCCCGCCGCGCAGCGTGATGCGGCCGGTTCGTTTCAGGCGGTTCAAGCCTGAATGACATCCGCCACGGATGGGCGCGCGGGCCGAACGCGGGCCAGCCGACGCTTGGGGCGGCGCAGATGCCT
>JAGPBG010000377.1 GCA_018063485.1 Cypionkella sp. | reverse complement strand
CCGCAAGCGCTTGATGAACATCAAGATGCGGCTTTATGCAACTCAGGAATATCTGGCCGAGCATGGCACACCCAAAAGCATGGATGATTTCAGCCAGCATCGCCTGATCAGCCAACACGCGGGAACTCCACAAGTCGCCGCCGGGGCGCTGCTGGTGGCGGATCTGATGAACCACAATATCCCCTCGACCCTTTCGGTGAACAACTATTTCGGCGTGTTGCAAGGTGTGCTCAATCATCTGGGCATCGGCGTTTTGCCCGATTACATTACTGAAGATTTTCCGCATCTTGTGCGGGTTCTTGAGGAGGTTGAATCCGGTGATGTCCCGGTCTTTCTTGCCTATCCCGAAGAGCTGCGGCACTCGAAACGAGTTCAGGCGTTTCGGGAATTCGTGACCGAAGAGATTTTCACCTATCGCAAGCGCCAGCAAATTTGACAGGCAGCCATGCAATGGGCGCATAACGGTAATGCTGCAATTGCAGCATGAAGGTGATTGAAAGATGGGGCTTCGAAGTCTAACTATCCCCTCGAAGGCGCAGTTGAGTTTACTCTTGTGCCTTCATACCTCCCTGTTGGACTTGGCCGAGCGCAAGCTCGGCCTTTTTTTTCCGGTCCGCGCAATTTTCAGGTGCCGAGCCGCAAAAGCCCTTGCCAGCGGCTCCAGCCTCTTTCCCTGCATCGGCGCTTGGCCTATGACGCCTTCAGTCCTTTCGCATCTGGGGAATTGCCAAATGTCCGATCCCGCCATCACAGCCGAACTTGTTGCCGCCCATGGGTTGAAGCCGGATGAGTATGAACGGCTGTTGTCGATCATCGGACGGCAACCGAGCTATACCGAACTGGGCATCTTTTCGGCGATGTGGAACGAGCATTGCTCCTATAAATCCTCAAAGAAATGGTTGCGCACCCTGCCCACCACCGGGCCGCAGGTGATTTGCGGGCCGGGCGAGAATGCGGGCGTGGTGGATATCGGCGATGGGCAGGCCGTCATCTTCAAGATGGAAAGCCACAACCACCCCTCCTATATAGAGCCGCATCAGGGTGCCGCGACCGGCGTGGGCGGCATCTTGCGCGATGTGTTCACCATGGGGGCGCGGCCGATCGCGGCCATGAACTCGCTGTCCTTCGGTGTGCCCGAGCATCCCAAGACCGCCTATCTTGTCAAAGGTGTGGTCGAAGGCGTCGGTGCCTATGGCAACGCATTCGGTGTGCCGACCGTGGGCGGCGAGGTCCGCTTTCACCGCAGCTATAACGGCAATTGTCTGGTGAACGCATTCGCCGCCGGTCTGGCCGATACGGACAAGATTTTCTACTCGGTGGCCTCGGGTGTGGGCATGCCCGTGGTTTATCTGGGGGCCAAAACCGGGCGCGATGGCGTTGGCGGGGCGACCATGGCCTCGGCAGAGTTTGACGACAGCATCGAAGACAAACGCCCAACGGTGCAGGTTGGCGACCCCTTCACCGAAAAGCGATTGCTGGAGGCATGTCTTGAACTGATGGCTTCGGGGGCGGTGATTTCCATTCAAGACATGGGGGCCGCGGGCCTGACCTGTTCAGCGGTCGAGATGGGCGACAAGGGCGGTTTGGGGATCAAACTGCAACTCGACGACGTGCCACAGCGCGAAACCGGGATGACCGCCTACGAAATGATGCTGTCGGAATCGCAAGAACGGATGCTGATGGTGTTGAAGCCTGAACTCGAGGCCAAGGCGCGCGCTATTTTCGTCAAATGGGATCTGGATTTTGCCATTGTCGGCGAAACCATCCCCGAAGACCGTTTTCTGATCCTGCATGGCAATGAGGTGAAAGCCGATTTGCCGCTGTCGAAGCTTGCTTCTTCCGCCCCCGAATATGACCGCCCCTGGATCGAAACCCCGGCGGCCCCGGCCTTGGGTGCAATCCCTGCGATCTCGCCCATCGCAGGCCTGCGCGCTTTGATCAGCAGCCCCAACTATGCCCATAAAGCCTGGGTTTATGAACAATACGATTCAATGGTCGGCGCTGATACAGTGATTGCGCCCGGCGCTGGTGCGGGTGTCGTGCGGGTGCATGGCACCGGCAAGGCCTTGGCCTTCACCTCGGATGTGACGCCGCGATACGTCAAGGCAAACCCGTTTGAAGGCGGCAAGCAAGCCGTGGCCGAAGCCTATCGCAATCTGATAGCAGTGGGTGCCAAACCATTGGCAACAACAGACAATCTGAATTTCGGCAATCCTGAAAAGCCCGAAATCATGGGGCAATTTGTCGGCGCGATCAAAGGCATCGGCGCGGCAGTGGCTGGCCTTGATATGCCGATCGTTTCGGGCAATGTCTCACTTTACAATGAGACCGATGGCACCGGCATTCTGCCAACGCCGACCATCGGCGCGGTGGGCATCCTTGCCAGCCTTGACGATCTGATCACCGGCACAGCACAAACCGGCGATGTGGCTTTGGTCATTGGCGAAACCACAGGCCATCTGGGCCAATCGGCACTTTTGGCAGAAGCCTTCGGCATCGAGTCCGGTGATGCGCCGCATGTGAACCTTGCGGCTGAAAAGGCCTCGGCTGCGGTGATCAGTGCTGCACGCAAATCCATCCGTGCCTGCACCGATCTTGCCGATGGCGGCTTGGCGCTGGCGGCGTTCGAGATGGCAGATGCGGCCAAGATGGGGGTTTGCCTGACCACTGAGAATATCTCGCAGCTCTTTGGCGAGGATCAGGCCCGCTATCTGGTGGCTTGCGCCCCCGATCAGGTAGCAGCGCTTGAGGCGGCCGCAAAAGCACATGGCACTGCACTGGCGAAGGTCGGGATCTTTGGTGGCGAATCGGTTACCTTCGGGGCCGACTCGGCCTCGATGGCTGAACTCTCGCGGCTCTATCGCACAGCATTCGAGCGGGCAGTCGGATGAGACTGCGCCCAGCGGAACCGCAAGATCTTGCCTTCATTCGCAGCCTGACAACCGACCCGTCCTACACCCCTTTCATCGGCGATGATGATGAGGACCAATTGTCGCGCTATCGGGCAGACCCGGCGACGCGCATGATGATTTGGGAGACTCACGTCCCGGCAGGCTTTGCGATCTTTCGCGAAATCGGCCATGACTCGGGGCGGGT
>JAGPBG010000039.1 GCA_018063485.1 Cypionkella sp. | reverse complement strand
CAGGGCCGAAACCGTCAAGGCCATCGCGAGCGCCACAAACAGCGTGCCGGCGGCAATCGGCAGGTGCAGGGCAAGGGCCAGCGCCACGCCGAGAATGGCGGCGTGGCTGGTGGCATCACCGAAATAGGCCATGCGCCGCCAGACAACGAAACTGCCCAATGGGCCGGTGGCGAGGGAAAGGCCAAGGCCGGCAAGGGCGGCGCGGATCAGGAAATCGTCAATCATGGTGGTGATCCGCATGGTGATCATGGCTGTGGTCATGGCTATGGTCATGGTCGTGCCGGTAAAGTGCCAGCGCGCCCTGGGTGCCAAGGCCGAAAAGCGCGCGGTATTCCGGAGCGTTCGAGACCACGCGCGGGGTGCCTTCGCAGCAGATATGGCCATTGAGACAAATCACGCGATCTGAGGCCGCCATGACGACATGCAGATCGTGGCTGACCATCAAGATTGCGGCCCCGGTGGTGGTTCGGACCTCTTCGATCAGGCGGTAGAACGCCGCCTCGCCCGGCTGATCAAGGCCTTGGGTGGGCTCATCGAGGATCAGCAGTTGCGGATCGGACAGCAAGGCCCGGGCGAGCAGAACGCGCTGGAACTGACCACCCGACAGCGCCGACATCTGCCGGGTTTCCATATCAGGAAGGCCGACGCGGGCGAGTGTTTGGGTGGCCTGAACGTCGGTTACGCGGGTTGGCAGCGACAGGAATCGGCGCACGGTCATTGGCAGGGTGGGGTCAATCGCCAGCTTTTGCGGCACATAGCCGACACGCAGGCCGGGTGCGCGCGTGATCTGGCCCGAAGCGACGGGCACGATGCCCAGCAGCGCGCGCAGCAGGGTCGATTTGCCCGAGCCATTGGGGCCGAGAACGGTAACAATCTCGCCCGGATTGATCGCCATGGTGATACCACTAAGCACTTCGGAGGTGCCAAAGCGGACAGTGAGCGCGACCGCTGAGAGCAGGCTCATGCGGCGGCACAGGCGGGGCACAGTCCCAGCGCCTCGATATTGCTGCGCTCGATCTGAAAGCCGGTGGCGCTTGCGGCTTTGGTCAAAGCGGCCAACACCGGGGCGGCAGAGGTTTCAGCGACCGACTCGCAGGTGCGGCAGATCAGGAACACCGGAGCGTGGGCTTCGCCGGGGTGCATACAGGCGGTGAAGGCGTTCAGGCGGCGAATCCGATGGGCAAGCCCTTGATCCGTCAGAAACTCCAGCGCGCGATAGGCGACGGGCGGTTGGTTGCCGAAACCCTCGGCCGCAAGGCGGTTCAGCAGGTCATAGGCCCCAAGGGCGCGGTGGTCTTCGAGCAATATCTCAAGCGTGCGGCGGCGGACGGGGGTAAGGCGCTTGCCCTTGGCAGCAAGGTGCGACTCGGCCTGTGCCATGCGCTCGGTTGCGCAATAGTGGTGGTCGTGGGTGGCAAAGGCGGGGTTTGCGGGCATCGGGCTTGACCTGTTATAATATTACATACATATCAGACTTTCATAGCAAATGAAAGAGGGTTGCAATGCGGTTTCTGGCAATGGCGTTGATCGGTCTGGCCCTGCCTGCACTGGCCGAGGTGCCCCGGGTTGTGACGGATGTGCCGCCGGTGCAGGCGCTGGTGGCGCAGGTGATGGGCGATCTGGGAACGCCGGTTCTGCTGCTGGAAAAGGGCGCGGATGAGCATGATTTCCAGATGCGCCCCAGCCAGCGCCGGGCTTTGGCCGGGGCTGATCTGGTGGTGTGGATCGGGCCGGAACTGACGCCATGGCTGGAACGCGCGATGGCAGGGGGGGCAGCTAAATCGCTGGCCCTGCTGGATGCCGATGGCACCCATCGGCGGCCCTATGTTCATGTAGAGGACGCTGGCGATGAGCATAGCGATCACGACGGCATTGATCCGCATGGTTGGCTTGACCCGGATAACGCCGCTCTTTGGCTGGGGGCGATTGCGCAGGAATTGGGACAGATCGACCCTGACCATGCCGGGATTTACGCCACGAATGCCGCTTTGGCCAAAGAGCGGATTGCGGCACTGGATGCGACGATTGCCACGCTGTTGGAGCCGGTGAAGTCGCGCGGCTTTGTGACCTTTCATGCCGCCTATGGCTATTTCGCGGCGCATTACGGGCTGACGGGTGCGGGCGCTTTGGCCCTTGGCGATGCTGCAACGCCGGGGGCAGCGCGGTTGGCAGGGCTGCGCGCCGATCTGGAGGCCGGGCGCTATCTCTGCGCCTTTCCCGAAGTGCAGCATGATCCGGCCCTGATGGACCAGTTGCTTGCGGGCACCGCAGTACGCAAGGGGGCGGCGCTCGATCCGGTGGGATCAAACCTTGATATCGGACCAAATGGATATGAGCAACTGATGTTGGGGCTGGCGCAGAGCTTGGCGGCGTGTCTGAAGGGCTGACTTGCAACCTTCGACAATCAGGCGCTGAATGGGCGAAGATTACAGGGGTGCGGGATGGAGTTTGGCAAGACGGCGGGCGGCGAGGCGGTGGAAAAGATCACGCTTGTTGCAGGAGAGTTGACGGTTTCGGTGCTGACATTGGGTGCGGCGCTGCAATCGGTGCGCATGGCGGGTGTGGCACATGATCTGACTTTGGGGTCGGAAAACGTGGCCGATTATGAGGGCGTGATGCGCTATCACGGCACGCTGATCGCGCCGATGGTGAATCGGATCCGGGGAGCAGGGGCGGTGATTGCTGGCAAGCGGCACCGGTTCGAGGCCAATCTTGACGGGCAGCACAGTTTGCACTCGGGGGCGGCGGGCACGCATTTGAAGCTATGGAAGGTTGTCGCGCGGGGGCGTGATTTTGTGGAATTAGCCCTTGATCTACCCGACGGTGAAGGCGGGTTTCCCGGCAAGCGGCAAGTGGTGGCGCGGTATTGCCTGGCGGCACCGGCCAAGCTACGACTTGAGATCACAGCGAAAACCGACGCGCCCACCATCTTCAATGCTGCCAATCACAGCTATTGGACGCTGAACGGTGCAGCACATTGGGGCGGGCATCGGCTGCGGCTTGCGGCGGCGCGGGTTTTGCCAACGGATGGCGATTTTCTGGTGACTGGGGAGATTTCGCCGGTGGCGGGCAGTGATCTGGATTTCCAAAGCGAACGGGCGATCGCGCCGGGTGCGCCAGCCTTGGACAATTGCTTTTGCCTGGCCGACGCGCCGCAGGCCTTGCGCGATGTGGCTTGGCTGACTTCGCCGTCGGGCGATTTGAAAATGATTTTGGCAACCTCCGAAGCAGGTTTGCAGGTTTATGATGGCCGCAACGCGATGCGGCCAGGGCGGGATGGCTATGAAGGGTTGGCATTCGAGGCGCAGGGCTGGCCCGATGCGCCAAACAACCCGGCCTTTCCGCCAAGCGAATTGCTGCCGGGCAAACCCGTGACCCAGATCACCGAATGGCGGTTCGCGCGATTCTGATCAGGCGGCAATCCGGCTGGAAAACGCGTATCCTGTGGCATTTGCGCGCTGCAAACGCCAATCGCGCAGCACCGTCGCCTCGGCGCCACGCAAAATCCGGCGGGCAGCGGCTTGGGTGGCGAGCCGTTCAAGTTCCCAAGGCACGAAATGCGTGGCCATATCAGCGGCCTGCCGGTTCGGCAGTTGCGCCATCGTCATCGGGCCTGGGTGCAGGCTTTCGGCGGGCGCACCTTCGGCAAAGATGATTTGGTGGCGATCAAACATCAGGTGATGATAGTGGACGCGCTGGCGCTGTTGGATCGCGGTGATGCCCGGCAGGCCAACCAGATCCTTGGCAGAAACCAGAACCTCGGCATCACCAAACAGCATTTCGCAATCAGCACCTTCGATCATCAAAAGATGCTGGGGCGACACTCGCAAGAGATGATCATTGCCAAGCGAATGGGCCGCGATCTGAATGGGAAGCGCGCCCATGTCCGCCATCATTTGCCATTCGCCGACCCAGCGCAATGGTTGTGGGCCATGATCAAGCGTGTTGACCAGATCGCCGATGCGCAGGCTCTCCACCAGTCGCGGGCCAAGCGGCGTTGCAATCCTTGTGCCGGCAGCAAAGCAAATCGGCGCGCCATTCCAGAAATGCTGCGACCAGGTGCCATTTGTAGAGCCGGGGTCCAGATTGGCATTCGGGTATTGTGACAGCGCGGTCGAATTCCCAGAACCGGGAAGAACATAATCAATCGCGCCGCCATTGGTAAAACCGGTTTGGGCTACGCCCGCATAGCCGTTGGTCCATTGGATTGTGCCGTAGATGAATTCGATCTCGAAATTGCCCTTGCCGGTGCTGTGCAGCCGCACTTGAAAGGTGTTGTTGCCATTGCCGGAGTAGCGTTTCACCGAATCCCAGGTGATGGTGACATCTCCATTCACCGGATCAAGATCCCAATAGATATTGTTGCTGCCGGTCAGGGCCCCGGCGCGAATATCAACATCCGACCAGAAGGCCGCAATCGCGGGATAGGGCAAGGACGCCAGCGCCGAGGGTGTATAGGCGGTCACTGGCGCATTGAAGGTGATCAACCCGTTGGTGTTGATATACATCGAGGTGTAATTGGTGCCGAAATAATTGATCCCCGAGGCCCCAAACACCGAGGTGATGTCCACCTTGATCGAGCCATCGTCATAGTTACCCGCCGTCAAAGACCCGGTTGGGGTGTTGTGGAAATTGCCCTCGCCATAGCCGCGCGGGCCACCCAAACCGGAATAGAGCGTTGCCATCGCGTTGCCTCACCACTGAACTGTTCAAGCATCAGCAATGGCCCGACGCAGCGGCCCTGTCGTGGCGGGAATGTGTCAACTTGGTGGAACCTTGTGGCAATCTGGTGATGATCGGGCAACCAGCGCCCCTTTCCCGCGCCAGCCAACTTCCCTATGGAGAGGCGAAGCCATGGGTGCCCGTTTCGATGACCAAAGTTCCTCTTCCGGTTGAGTTTCAGCGCGGCCGTTGGGCGGCCTCATCATTGTTTGCGGTGAACGGCTTTGTGATGGGGGCCTGGGCGCCGCAAATTCCGCTGCTATTGCCACGCTACCAGATTTCCGAGGCGGTGCTGGGTCTGCTTATTCTGTGCCTTGGGTTGGGGGCGGTGGGAGCGATGCTGTTTTCGGGGCGCTTGATCGCACAGCATGGCTCGCGCCGGGTGTTAATTGGTTTTGCTGTGCTGGTGATCCCTGCCCTGCCGCTGGTGGTGCTGTCGCCATCGCTTTGGACGCTGGCGCTGAGCATGGCCTATATGGGGGCGGTGATCGGGTCGATGGATGTGGCGATGAATGCCAACATGATCGAGGTCGAGCGCGGGTTGCGCCGGGCAATCCTGTCAGCCAGCCACGGTTTCTGGAGCCTTGGGGCCTTTGTCGGCGGGGTTGCGGGCAGTTTCGTGATCGAAAAAGCGGGTTATCTGGTGCAGGCTTTGGCGGTTGCGGGGATCGTGGCTCTGGTGCTGGGACTGGCGGCGCGGCATCTGCATGAGGAACCGGTTGCGGTGATGGAAGAGTCGGCCCCCAAGCGCCACGCCCTGTTGCCACGCGATGCGGCCTTGTGGGTTTTGGGTTTCATGACGATGGCGGCGATGGTGCCCGAGGGCGCGGTGCTGGATTGGGCGGCGATTTATCTAAGCAAGGAACATGGCTCGTCGCTGACTGTCGCGGGCCTGGGATTTGCCTTGTTCGCGGGGGCGATGGCGGTGATGCGCTTTGCAGGCGACATCATCCGCAACCGGTTTGGGGCGGTCAGAACCCTGCGCGCATCGGGCATCGTGGCGGCGGTGGGGCTGATGGTGGCGGCCTTTGCGCCGGGGCCAATGATAGGGATTGCAGGCTTTACCCTGGCGGGCCTTGGGATTGCCAATATGGTGCCGGTGTTGTTTTCAGCGGCGGGAAATCACCCCGGCCTGCCCTCGGGGATTGCGGTGTCGACCGTCACCATGCTGGGTTATGCGGGGATTTTGGTGGGGCCATCGGTGATCGGCTTTGTCGCAAGCCATGCCGGTTTCCGGCTGACCTATGCCACGCTGGCACTGGTGCTGTTGGGGGTTGGCGCGTTGGCGGGCCGTGCGGCGGCGGCGGACAGGTCCACCACCGCCTGAAGATCAGAGCGCATTGCGCTAGGCACCCATGAAATCGGATTTGCCAAGGTCAACGCCGTTGGCGCGCAGGATCGCGTAGGCCGTGGTCATGTGAAAGTAGAAATTCGGCACCGCGAAGCTGTGATAGTATTGCACGGCGGGAAAGCTGCGCTCATTGGGCCCGACCTTGAGCGTGACGGTGCGACCTTCTGCGCCTTCATAAGCATCGGCGGGAATGCTGGCGATAAAGACCAAGGTTCGCGCAACGCGATCCTTCAACTCGGCCAAAGTGGTTTCGGTATCGGCAAAGCCGGGGTTTTCAAGACCTGCAAGCCTGGCGCAAGCGCCCTTGGCATGATCGCAGGCAATCGTCACCTGACGCCACAGTGGCAGCATGTCGGCAATCAGTCGCAGTTGCGGGATCACCTCGGGCTTGATGTTCTTGGCGGCCTGATGCGCCTCGGCCTTGTCGATAATCTTGGAGAGAGCCGTCAGGGAATGGGTGAAGAAGGGAACCGGATTTTGCATGATGCGCCTATTTGCAAGATTGAGCCGCAACAAGGCGACTCAATGCGGGCAAAGGCAAGGGTGCTTGATGCGTCCGCGCTTCACGTCCCTGCGAGGAAAATGCAAAGTCAAACCCCAAGACACCAGCGCATGACTGCCTTTTGCGCGTGCAGGCGGTTTTCGGCCTCGTCAAACACCACGGAATGGGGACCATCCATCACGGCGCTTGTGGCCTCATCGTTGCGATGGGCGGGCAGGCAATGCATGAACAGGCTGTCGGGTTTGGCCTGTTTCATCAGGATTTCATTCACCTGATAGCCGCGCAGTTGGTTGTGGCGGCGCTCCTTGGCGGATTCGGGATCGTGCATCGACACCCAGGTGTCGGTGACCACCAGATCGGCCCCCTGAACCGCCTTGGCCGGATCGCGCTCGATCAGCACCTTGCTGCCCTTGTCACGCGCGAAGGTGATGAATTTCTGCTCGGGATCAAGCGGTTCAGGGCCAGTGAAGGTGAAATCAAAGCCGAACTGCCCGGCGGCATCGAGAAAAGATGCGCAGACATTGTTGCCGTCTCCAGCCCAGACCACCTTTTTACCGGCAATGGGTCCGCGGAACTCTTCATAGGTCATCACATCGGCCATGATCTGGCAGGGGTGCGTGCGGTTGGTCAGCCCGTTGATCACTGGCACCGTGGCATATTCGGCCATCTCCAGCAGGGTTTGCTCCTCAAAGGTGCGGATCATGATCAGATCGACATAGCGCGACAGCACGCGGGCAGTGTCGGCAATGGTCTCGCCATGACCAAGCTGCATTTCCTTGCCCGACAGCACCATGGTCTGCCCGCCCATCTGGCGCACACCAACATCGAAAGACACGCGGGTGCGGGTTGAGGGTTTCTCGAAGATCAGCGCCACCATGCGGCCAGCCAGCGGCTGGTCATCATCGGGCGTGCCCTTGGGGCGGCTGTTGCGCGCCGATTTCATCGCATGAGCTGAATTGATCATCGCCCGCAGATCGGCGGCGGAGGTGGTATGGATATCAAGGAAGTGATTCATGAGAAGATCTCGATTGTGGAGAGCGCCGGAGAAAATATGGGCGATGAGGGTGATTAATGGCCAATGCGATCAGCGGCGCGGTCAAGGCGGGCGAGCGACTCCGCGATATCGGCATCGGGGATGTTGAGTGCTGGAAGCAGGCGGATCACGTTATCGGCGGCGGGAACCGTGAGGAGATGTTCGCCGTAACCTGCCTGGACGATATCGGTGTTGGGCGCGCGGCATTTCAGACCCAGCATCAGGCCCGCGCCGCGCACCTCTTCGAATACATCGGGATGCGAGGCGACAAGGGATTCAAGACCCTGACGGAAAAGCGCAGCCTTGCGGTTGACCTCGGCAAGGAAGGCATCATCGGCGATGATGTTCAGAACGGCGGTTCCGACGGCGCAGCCCAGGGGATTGCCGCCATAGGTAGAGCCATGCGCGCCCGCCGTCATGCCAAGGGCCGCGCGTTCGGTGGCCAGAAGCGCGCCAAGTGGGAAGCCGCCGCCGATGCCTTTGGCAACCATCATGATGTCTGGCGAAATGCCAGCCCATTCATGGGCGAAAAGTTTGCCGGTGCGACCCACACCGCATTGCACCTCGTCAAAAATCAACAAGGTGCCGGTTGCATCACACAGATCGCGCAGGCCTTTCAGGCATTGATCGGGCACCGGGCGAATGCCGCCTTCGCCTTGCACCGGCTCGATGATCACGGCGCAGGTCTGGTCGGTGAGCGCGGCGCGCAAGGCATCGTGATCGCCCCATTTCAGATGGGTGAAACCGGGCATCAGGGGGCCGTAGCCCTTGACCATCTTTTCGGAACCCACAGCAGCGATGGCGCCGGTCGAGCGGCCGTGGAAGGCACCCTCAAAGGCGATGATCTGGGTGCGCTCGGGCTGATTGTTCGCAAAGTGGTATTTTCTTGCCATCTTTATCGCAAGCTCAGCGGCCTCGGTGCCCGAATTGGTAAAGAACACAGTATCGGCAAAGGTCAGATCGACCAGCATCTCGGCCAGCTTTTCCTGCTCGGGGATGCGGTAGAGGTTCGACACATGCCAGAGTTTGCCCGCCTGATCGGTCAGCGCCTTGACCAGTGCCGGGTGTGCGTGGCCCAAGGAGTCCACCGCGATACCAGCGGCAAGATCGAGGTAGCGGCTGCCGTCTTCGGCTGTAAGCCATGAGCCTTCGCCCTTCACAAAGGCAAACGGAGTGCGGTTGTAGGTGGGCAGAAGGGCGGTGATCATGGGCGTGACCTTTCATAGCGAAAGCCTAGGCGTAGCCAAGGAGAGGGGGGGAAGTCAACGGAAAGCCCCAGAATCGCAGGGCAAACGGGATCGGGCGTCAGGCGCGGCAGCTTTGACGTCGGGGACGGGCGAAAGAGGCGGTCCGGGTGATCATGCCGCCTGCCTAACCCAAGGTCAGGCGGCTGTAAAGTCAGATCAGCTTTTGCGCGAGGCGGTTTTGCCGGGTGATGGCGCAGGCTATATCAAAGGTCTTGATCTGACCTGCGCGCACGATCTCGCGGCCCTCGACGATCAGGTCGCGCACCCGGGTCGGGCCGCACAGGATCAGGCTGGCGACCGGATCCCACGATCCTGCGGACTCGATCCCCGAGACATCCCAGATCGCGATATCGGCGCGTTTGCCGGGGATGAGCGCGCCGCAATCAGGGCGGTTCAGCACTTGAGCTCCGCCAAGGGTGGCCAGCTCAAGCGTCTCACGGGCCGACATCGCATCGGCGCCGCGCGCGACACGTTGCAACAGCATGGCTTGGCGGGCCTCCAAAATCAGGTTGCCCGCGTCATTGCTGGCCGAGCCATCAACGCCAAGGCCCACCTTGACGCCCGCGTCGCGCATCGCGCGCAGAGGGGCGATACCCGAGCCAAGGCGGCAGTTCGAGCAGGGGCAATGGGCGACACCGGTTTGGCTGCGCGCGAAAAGATCAATCTCGCCCGCATCGAGCTTGACGCAATGGGCGTGCCAGACATCCGCACCGGTCCAACCCAGATCTTCGGCATATTGCCCCGGACGACAGCCGAATTTCGCCAGGGAATAGGCAATGTCCTCGTCATTTTCGGCCAGATGAGTGTGCAGCATCACGCCTTTGTCACGGGCCAGCAGGGCGGCATCGTGCATCAGATCGCGGCTGACCGAGAAGGGAGAACAGGGAGCAATGCCGACGCGGACCATTGAACCATCGCTGGCGTCGTGATGGGCGTCAATCACGCGGATGCAGTCATTCAGGATCGCGCTTTCGGATTCCACAAGGCTGTCGGGGGGCAGGCCGCCTGCAGATTCGCCGATGCTCATCGCGCCGCGGGTGGGGTGAAAGCGCAGCCCGACCTCATGCGCGGCGGCGATGGTATCATCAAGGCGCGCGCCATTGGGGAAAAGGTAAAGGTGATCCGAGGTCAGGCTACAGCCTGAAAGCGCCAGTTCGGCCAGACCGATTTGAGCCGAAGTGAACATCTCTTCGGGGCCAAAGCGCGCCCAGATCGGATAAAGGGTTTTTAGCCAGCCGAACAAAAGCGCATCTTGGCCCCCCGGCACGGCACGGGTAAGAGTTTGGTAAAGGTGGTGATGGGTATTGATCAAGCCGGGCGTAACCACGCAGCCTTGGGCGTCAATCACCTGGCCAGTGCTGGTAAGCCCCTGCCCCACGGCGGCAATTTCACCACCCCGGATAAGCACATCAGCGCCGTGCAATTCATCGCGCGTGGCGTTCATCGTTACCACGGTATCAGCGTTCCTGATCAGGATTTCAGACATATCGGCCCCTTTTGTGCCCCCTTCGGTATGGGCCGGGTTGCGCGACAGAAGGGGGGATGAAGGACTCGCGCGCGGCAATCCTAACGCAGGTTTGCACGTGCGCCAAGAGCGGTTAGCCGTTCAGCAGCGCCAGCGCTTCGGCATGGATTTCGGCGTTTGCCGCCGCCAGAACCCGGCCACCATCGGGGCAAGGACGGCCTTGCCAATCGGTGACAATGCCGCCCGCGGCTTCAATCACCGCAATCGGGGCCTGAATGTCATAGGCCTGCAACCCGGCCTCGATCACCAGATCAATCTGACCTGCGGCAATCAGCGCATAGGCGTAGCAATCACAACCATAGCGCAACAGCCGCACCTTTTGCGCCACCTTGTCAAAACGCAGCCGGTCTTTCGCATTGCCGACCTCTGGAAAGGTGGTGAAC
>JAGPBG010000376.1 GCA_018063485.1 Cypionkella sp. | reverse complement strand
TGGGCCACCACACCGGGAAACCCGACCGAGACGCGATCATACTCCTTGATCGTATCAAGCATCCGCATCAGGGCTTTCAGCATCACCTTTGGTGGGCAAGGGTAAGGTGTTTTGACCTTCACTTCGCCCACCAGCATCTTGCCGGCGCCATCCAGCACCGAGGCTTTCAGATGCGTGCCACCAATATCAATCGACAGCGTGCGCGGTGCGTCTTGATCCGTCATCACTTTTCCTTCCGTCATTTTGCTGGCCGCCACTGCCGCCCGCCATCCGTGCCGGTCAACCGCTCTTGGCCCGGCTCGTCACGACAGGCGCGGCAATGCCTGCGATCTTCCCCGCACCACATTGGCCCCGCACCGCATGGCGAGCGGCCAAAGCCGGAATCGCTGCTAACAACTCGGCCTTGCGGTTGCGCACCGATCCCGGATCAAAGCCAACCGGCGGCCCCATCGCCACCATGGCCAGCAGGCTGGACAGATGGTTTGGCACCATGTCGCGCAGCGCCTTTGTCACCTGGAAAAACCCGCCCGATCCTTGACCCCCACTGTCTCGGCGGCGGTGATCTGCGCATGGTCAATCATGCGGATCGGCCTCGATATGGCCGCCAAAACCAAAGCGCATCGCCGACAGCATCTTTTCGCCAAAGTTGTGATCCTGACGCGAGCGGAACCGCGCAAACAGCGCCGTTGCCAGCACGTCAACCGGCACCGCCTCTTCGATGGCGGCTTCCAGCGCCCAACGTCCCTCGCCGGAATCCTCGACATAGCCGGTGAATTGCGCAAGTTCCGGGTCGCGCGCCAAAGCCTGCGCGCCAAGGTCCAGCAACCAGGATGATATCACGCTGCCCCGCCGCCAGACTTCGGCGATGTCGCCGATGTTCAGGTCAAACCGCTCATCTTCGGGCAGATCGGCCGAGCCTTTGTTGGCCAGAATGTCAAAGCCCTCGGCATAGGCCTGCATCAAGCCGTATTCGATGCCATTATGCACCATCTTGACGAAATGGCCTGAGCCGGGGGGTCCGGTGTGAATATAGCCCTTCTCGGCCCGAGGATCGGCATCCTTCGACCGCTGACTGCGCGGGATCGTGCCCAAACCGGGTGCCAATGCGGCAAAGATCGGGTCAAGATGGGCTACCGCTTCCTTGGTGCCGCCGATCATCATGCAATAGCCGCGATCCAGACCCCAGACGCCGCCGGACGTGCCGCAATCGACATAGCGAATCCCTGCCTTCGCCAAATTCCTGGCGCGGCGAATATCGTCTTTGTAAAAGGAGTTGCCGCCGTCGATGATGATATCGTCGCGCGACAATATCGCGCCCAGTTTCTCAACCGTTGTTTCGGTGATCTTGCCCGCAGGCAGCATGACCCACACCGCCCTTGGCCGCGCGCCCAAGCCTTTCACCAGCGCCTCAAGCGAGGCAGCGGGTTCCGCGCCATCCTTGTGCAATTTCTCGCGCTGCGTGGCGTCGAGATCAAAAACGACGCAAGAATGCCCTGCTTTCATCAGGCGGCGCGTGATGTTGCCACCCATCCGACCAAGACCAACTATTCCGATTTGCATTGGTTTATCCCGCTTTCCGGCATTCCAAATTCCCCAGATGACTGCGGCAACGACGCAGCCTGCGGCAGGCTTCATTTTCCGCCTGACGGCTTCCGTTTGTGTATGACAACGCGAACAACGCGGCTCGGTTCCAACGTCATCCCTTGACGCTGTTCACAACTTCGGGAGGACCAAGCGCAAACAAGGCGGTTCATTAACCGCAAGATAAATGCTATACAGATTCTGTGATCCGGTGTTTCAGCGCCGATGGGCTGCTCTGGGGGCACAGGCTCATCACAGCACGGGCAATAAACCGGCAAGAAGCCGCCGAACTGACGTCTTCGAATGCATATGCGGCGCTCTGCGTTAAATCTCATTGCTTTGATATTATTGAACTATCTTCATTTCGAAATTGTCAGCGCGCCGCTGGAACCGTCGTTCGAACTGGCGCGTTATAGAGGCGTAGCTTTGATTGGTTGGGGGACCGCAGATGACCAGACCTGTAACAGCACTTAAAACCGTGATCATTCCGGCTGCCGGTAAAGGCACTCGCATGCTGCCCGCAACTCAGGTGACGGCAAAAGAGCTTTTGCCGGTGTATGATCGCCCTGCGCTGCAATTTGCCATCGACGAGGCGATTGATGCCGGTGCTGAACGGATCATCTTGGTTGTCAGCAATGCCAAACCGGCAATCCGGCAGTTTCTGGGGGATCGTGTCGGCAAATCAACCGGATCTGTTACCCGGTTCGAAAGGCTCGCCCCCAGCGCAGAAATTGTCTATGTGACCCAAGAGCAACCGCTTGGCCTCGGCCATGCCATCCTGTGTTGCAAGGGGCTCACGCTGCCCGGCCCCTTCGGGATCATACTGCCGGATGATATCATCATGGGGCAAAGTGGTTTGTCTGAAATGGTCAGCAACTACAGCGGCGGCCACATGATCGCAGCGATGAAAGTTTCGGAACAAGAGACCAGCCAATACGGGATCTTTGCTCTGAGCGGATCCGCGGATGACCGCTGTATTGCAGTGACGGGAATGGTGGAAAAGCCGCTGCGCGGGCAAGCGCCCTCGTCTGTCGCGGCCGTCGGGCGCTATATTCTGCTGCCGATGATTTTCGACATCCTCGGCCACACGCCAAAAGGCGCGGGCGGCGAGGTGCAATTGACCGATGCCATCGCCATTGCAACCCTTTCAGTGCCGCTGACGGCGTTCCGGTTTTCTGGAACCAGATATGATTGCGGCAACCATGATGGCCTGCTGGCCGCATCGAACGCACGTCAGGCGACAGTCAAGAGCGGTCAGATCAGCGCCGCGCTCTACGGCGCACGCACCTCGGTCAGGCTTGGATGTAACGACAAAAGGCCTTGGCCGGAAAGTGGGAGGGTGATGAGCAAAAACGTGCAGAACGCCATGTAACGGCGCGGATTTTGCAAACCTCTGTCACTGCCATGACAAGAAAGGACGAAAAGATGGAATGGAAATTGATTGAAACGAAATGGGCCGCGATGGCGCGCCGTATCCGCGCCGACGCGCCGTTTATGGCTTCGGATGATGGGCCTGTTGC
>JAGPBG010000038.1 GCA_018063485.1 Cypionkella sp. | reverse complement strand
CCTTAGAAAGCATTGCCGATTTTAGGCAGATTGTATCGATTCCAGTGGGCGCAGGAACCCGATCCTTTTTGCGCCAAGCGGGGTATCAAGACAGGTGCCGCCAGCCAAGCAGATGTCTTTCGTTTTGGGCGTTGCTGTGCCGGATTTGAACGTGCCTGCACCATCACAGTGGCGTTGCAACGATCAGCCGTGGGTGTCATAGCTGAACGCTTCACCCGCGCCGACCAGAGTGGTACTTTAGGAAAGCCCGGTGTAGCCACTGTCGCCTGCGGAAGATCGGGCCGGGAATCATGCCCCCGGAACGGGACTGCAAAGCGGGCGACAATCGCACGGTGCTTGAAGCGCGGAGCGGTTTGGGGCATGAGCAGGGCAACAGCAGGCATCAGGGTGCAACATGGATTACTCAAAGTCAGGCAGTGCGGCAAACGCTAAGAAGGCACCCCGTCACCGGGTGGGGGTGAAGGGCTTGGGTGCCGAGAAAAGCCCAAGCGGCGGCAAGGCCAGCAAGGAAGAACTACTGGCACGGCTGAAAGCGGCTGCAGAGGCGAAAAAGCCCAAGGATTGACGGCCGGAACCACGCTCGGCTGGCAACGGATCGAACCGGCCGCTCTGGGATAGCGCTGCGGGACCAGGCGCGGCTGGTATTCCCAACAGGGTCAAGGGCGTTACCGAACGGCGTCCAGTTCGGCATCTTTCAGGCTACAATCGCGGGAAACATCAGCTCCGCAGTTGCGGCGGGCGAGCGACTTGTCAAGGCAGATGCGGACCTCCTGAATCATTCCAGATTGGCATGTGACGGTGATCGCGCCGCGCGACAGGCCGGGGTTGGCATCGATGAACGCGCCTTCGATTACGGCCGCGGGTAGAGTCAGGTCTTTGGAAACCTTGGCGAAAAGCGCAGGAATGGCGATAGAGCTGTAGGCGGTACGCATGGTGGCGTAATAGTCATGCGATGACAGACCCGAGCAGCGCCCATGTTTTTTCCATTGGTAAAACGCAAGACCCGAGCCGCCCATGATATCGGCCATTTGCGCGGTGGCCGTGCGGCTCGGATCGGATTGCCCGGTGCGGCAATAAGAGGGGTAACCGTGTTCGAACTGGGGCCAAAGGCCGTGAAGGGTCCATGTCAGCCCGCGCCCCTTGTCGCATTGGCGATCTCGGCGCGCATCGCCTTCGAGCGCGCACCAGTTTGACGACCATCCCAGCGACAGGACGTAATAGTCGAACTTGCCCGCCGCCTCACCTTGGGCCTGGGCCATAGGCGTTGCAAGAATCGCTGCAATCAGGGCGGCTATCAAACGCATTTCCACTTCCCCTTTGTGCAAATCCGCACTATATCGGCCAAGAATTTCCTGAAAACGTGGAAGTCGCGGCTCCGGTCGCAGCCGTTTTCCCGGCTCGGGAGAGATTTGTAAAGGCCCGCCGTTTTGCGGGATATGCTGAAAGGAATGTCCGATGTCGAAACCATTGATGGCCAAAGCCACTGCCGTCTGGCTGGTGGACAACACAACGCTGACCTTCAAGCAGGTTGCGGAATTTTGCGGGATGCACGAGTTGGAAGTGCAGGGGATTGCCGATGGTGATGTGGCAACCGGGGTCAAGGGGTTTGATCCGGTGGCCAACAACCAGTTGGACGCCATCGAGATCGAGAAGGGTCAGAAAGACCCGCTGTACAAGCTGAAGCTGAAATTCAACTCCTCTGCCGTGGGCGAGGAAAAGCGTCGCGGGCCGCGCTATACGCCGCTGTCCAAGCGTCAGGATCGTCCGGCGGCGATCCTGTGGCTGGTGAAGTTTCACCCCGAATTGTCGGATGGCGCGGTGGGCAAGCTGGTGGGCACAACCAAGCCCACGATCCTGTCGATCCGCGAGCGGACGCATTGGAATGTCAACAACATTTCGCCGATTGATCCGGTGGCGCTGGGCCTGTGCAAACAGTCCGAGTTGGATGCCGCAGTGCAGCTTGCGGTTCGCAAGAAGGCGTCTGACGGCACGGTAATGAGCGATGACGAACGGCGCAAGCTGGTGTCAACCGAACAGAGCCTTGGCGGATCGACAGAGCCGAAGATGCCTTCGGGGCTGGATGCGTTTGCGAAGGTTGACCGCGAGACCAAGCCAGCCGATTTCTCGGACGCTGACAGCTTTTTCAATCTGCCGCATGGCGATGATGATGAGGACGATGACGACGACCGCTGATCACGGCCATTCTGAATAGGAAAAACCCCGGCTCATGGCCGGGGTTTTGCTTTTGGTCGAAGCCGAATTGCGATGTTTCAGTTTCGGATCAAGGCAACGCGCTTCAATGCGCCATCAGGATCGGCACTTCGGTTTGTTCCAGCATGTTGCGGGTTGCTCCGCCCAGAAGGGCTTCCCGCAGGCGAGAGTGGCCATAGGCACCCATCACCAGCATGTCTGCGCCCTTGTCCCGGATATGCTGCATCATGATATCCGCAACCTTGGGCATCGAGCGCGCCAGAACCGAAACCTCGGCGTGGACGCCGTGCCGAACCAGATATTGCGCCAGATACCCACCCGGATCCGAACGGTTGGCCCCATGGCTGGGCGGGTCAATAATCATGATATCGACAATGGTGGCATTCTTGAGAATTGGCATGGCATTGCGTGTGGCCAGCATTGCCTCGGAGCTTTGGTCCCAGGCCAGAACCACGCGCTTGGCATTGATCCCGTTGGCTGCAAGCCCGGCGTCCGGCACGATCAGCACGGGCGCGCGGCCCTCAAACAACGCGGCCTCCATAGCCGCCTCGGCATCAGAGTTGCGGCCAGTCCCATAGGGTCGCGAAAGTACAACCAGATCGGCAAAGCGCGCACGCGCCGATACCACTTCATTCAGGGCACCAACCTGCGTGATCAGCGATTCCGATGACCAGCGAAGTGACGGGAATTGCGCTGAAATCGCAGTTTTTGCCGCAGCTTCGATCTCTTTCGCTTCGTTTTCCGCACGGTCAAGGGCTGCCTGCATCAACACGGCCCCGGTGCCTATATAGGAATACCCAACCTGTGTTCGGTCCACCCCAAGCACAAGCACATCAAGGTGAGCATCTTGGGATTCTGCCAGTTTTGCAGCAGCGCTGATCGACAACATGGCGTCAGAGGCGTTGGTCAGGATGGTCAAAATGGATTTGTAGGTCATTGGGCAGGCTCCCGTTTGCGGAGGTTTCTAGCATAACACTGTCATATGAAATATTGTAGCGCATTGATATTGATCAAGCCCATGCAGTAGGATTGTTGACATGGATCAAGGCTGCCTCGACCACTCACTGTGAGAAGGGGAGCAATCGAAAAAATGTCGAACCGCAAAAAATTTCAATCAAAGCGGCAGTGGCAGGGACGAGGGGACGCAAGATGTGGGATTATACAAAGCTGGTAGTATTCGGAGTGACTGCGGTTCTTGCCGCTATCGCCTCGAACTACGCGCATGACCTGCCGTATATGGCGAGCGCGATCATCGTGATGTTGGCGGCTTCGATCGCCTTTGTCTACGAGTTGCGCCATGTGGGCGAAATCCGGGTTCACCCGGCGGATGAATATATGGACGGCGTCATTCGTGCCGGTGTGATTGCCACCGCCTTTTGGGGCGTGGTGGGCTTTCTGATTGGGGTGACAATCGCCTTTCAATTGGCCTTTCCATGGTTGAACATTGATCATGTAATGGGCACGATGAACTTTGGGCGCCTGCGCCCCTTGCACACCTCGGCGGTGATTTTTGCCTTTTGTGGCAATGCTTTGATCATGTCGAGCTTTTACGTCGTGCAGCGCACCTGCGCCACGCGGCTTTGGGGCGGCAATCTGGCATGGTTCGTGTTCTGGGGTTGGCAGTTGATGATCGTGCTGGCGGCAACCACTTATGTTTTGGGTGGCACACAGTCGCGCGAATATGCTGAAACCGTCTGGTTTATCGACATCTGGATCACCGTGGTTTGGGTGGCCTATCTGTTGGTGTTCCTTGGCACGCTATGGAACCGCAAAGAACCGCACATCTATGTGGCCAACTGGTTCTATCTGTCGTTCATCGTGACCATCGCGATGCTGCATGTGGTGAACAACCTGGCCATTCCGGTTTCGATCTTTTCATCGCAATCGGTGTCGTTGTTCTCGGGTGTGCAGGATGCGATGGTGCAGTGGTGGTATGGCCATAACGCCGTGGGCTTTTTCCTGACCGCCGGTTTCCTCGGGATGATGTATTACTTTGTCCCGAAACAGATCGAACGGCCGATCTACAGCTATAAACTGTCGATCATCCACTTCTGGGCGCTGATCTTCCTTTATATCTGGGCTGGCCCGCACCACCTGCACTACACCGCATTGCCCGATTGGGCGGCGACCTTGGGCATGGTGATGTCTATCATCCTGTGGATGCCATCCTGGGGTGGCATGATCAACGGTCTGATGACGCTTTCGGGTGCCTGGGACAAGCTGCGCACCGATCCGATCATTCGGATGATGGTGGTTTCCATCGGCTTTTACGGCATGTCCACCTTCGAAGGCCCGATGATGTCGATCAAGGCGGTGAACAGCCTGTCGCACTATACTGATTGGACCATCGGTCACGTTCATTCTGGCGCGCTTGGCTGGAACGGCATGATCACCTTTGGTGCACTCTACTATCTTACGCCGCGGCTGTGGAATCGCGAAAGCCTGTATAGTCTGAAGTTGGTTTCGTGGCACTTCTGGCTCGCGACGATCGGCATCGTGCTTTACGCAAGCTCGATGTGGGTGTCGGGCATCATGGAGGGCCTGATGTGGCGCGAAGTGGATGCGAACGGGTTCCTCGTGAACGCCTTTGCAGACTCGGTGGCCGCCAAGTTCCCGATGAACGTGGTGCGCGGCACGGGCGGAACGCTGTTCCTGACCGGTGGACTGATCATGTGTTACAACCTGTGGATGACGGTGCGCGCACAGCCTGCAAAAGCTGTGATCAACGCGAACAACGCCGTTCCTGCTGAATGACGAGGGGGCAGGAAAATGGGAATTCTTGACAAACACAAGAAGATTGAAACGCATGCCACGTTGCTCTTGGCGCTGAGTTTCGTGGTGGTGTCGATCGGCGGCCTGGTAGAGATCGTGCCGCTGTTCTATCTGCAAAACACCATCGAAAAGGTGGAGGGGATGCGCCCCTACACGCCCTTGGAGCTGGCTGGCCGGGATATTTACATCCGTGAAGGGTGCTATGTCTGCCACAGTCAGATGATCCGCCCGATGCGCGACGAGGTCGAGCGTTATGGCCATTACTCACTGGCGGCGGAGTCGATGTATGACCATCCGTTCCAATGGGGTTCCAAACGCACCGGGCCGGATCTGGCACGGGTGGGCGGGCGCTATTCCGACAGTTGGCATGTGGACCACCTGACCAATCCGCAATCGGTGGTGCCGGAATCGGTGATGCCGAAGTATAGTTTCCTGCTCGAAACGGAAATCGACGGGCGCTATACTCGCGACGTGATGGCGACGCATCAGATGGTCGGGGTGCCCTATACTTCCGAGATGTTGGATGCCGCCGTTGAAGACTACAAAGCGCAGGCCAATCCCGATGCAGATACTGACGGGTTGCAGGCGCGCTATGGCGACAAGGTGAACGTGGCGAATTTTGACGGTCAGCCGCAACTGACCGAGATGGATGCGCTGATCGCCTATTTGCAGGTTTTGGGCACGATGGTCGATTTCTCGACCTTTACGCCCGATGCCAGCCGATAGGAGGCGGGGATGGAACTTTACACCCTGCTCCGCGAATTTGCTGATAGCTGGATGTTGCTGGCGCTGTTTTTGGTGTTCATCACCGTGATCTTCTGGGCCTTTCGGCCCGGAAGCCGCAAGGCCCACGACGAAGCGGCAAATTCGATCTTTCGCCATGACAAGAAACCCGCTGCTGCGGACGAGGCGCGCCAGGGGCGCGTGGCGTCCAAGCCGCAACCCGAGGAGGCGTGAACCATGTGCGCCAAGCAAGTTAAGAAGTCCGAACGCGAAGTTCCGACAACCGGCCATAGCTGGGACGGGATTCGGGAATATGACAATCCGATGCCGCGCTGGTGGGTCTGGGTGCTTTACCTGTGCATCATCTGGGGGATCGGCTATACCATCGCCTATCCGGCATGGCCTTTGATCAACGGAGCAACGCCGGGGGTGCTGGGCTATTCGACCCGGGCAGATGTCGCGGCCGAGATCAAGCAGTTTGACGATGCCAATGCTGATATAAAGGCCAAGCTGGTGGCCGCCAATCTGACGGATATTCCCGGGGATGATACGCTGAACCAATATGCCCAGGCAGCGGGCGCCGCCGTGTTCAAGACCTGGTGCGCCCAGTGCCATGGCTCGGGGGCGGCGGGTGTGCAGGGCAAGGGCTATCCCAATCTTCTGGACAATGATTGGCTCTGGGGCGGTGATCTGGATTCGATCCATACAACGATTACGCATGGTATCCGCAACACCACCGATGGCGACGCGCGCTATTCGGAAATGCCGAAATTCGGCGTGGATGGATTGCTGGAACCGGCGCAGATTGGCGAAGTGGTTGAATATGTCCTGCAAATCTCGGGGCAAGATCACGACGCGACCAAAGCCGCAACCGGTGCCACTTTGTTTGCCGACAACTGTTCCGCTTGTCATGGCCAAGATGGCAAGGGCGACCGCGCCCAGGGTGCGCCCAATCTGACGGATGCCGTTTGGCTTTATGGTGGCGACCGCGATACCGTCACCCATTCCGTGACATATGCCCGCTTTGGCGTAATGCCGTCTTGGACCGTGCCTGCGCGTCTGTCCGAGGATGAGATCCGCGCCGTGGCCGTTTACGTCCACGCCTTGGGCGGCGGGGAATAAACCAGATGTCGGGGCCCGGCCGCAAGGTCGGGCCTCGGCGGGCACCGGTGACTTTTATATTCGCGCGTTTCCTGAGAGCCAGCGGTGCCCAGTTCACTGCGCAAGGCCGGATCACAGGGTCCGGCCTTGCGGTTTTGCAGGGCCAAATGCCGCACCGCGCTGCCTTGCCGCATGGGAAAAGCTGCATTTCGGATGTTTGAATGATACGGGTCAAAGCATGGACCTGCACCGCGTCCAAGAGACGGTTTCTAACGACCCTGATCGCCAGAGGGGCCCAAAATCGGAAAGCAATGACTGTGAGTGAGTCAGATACCCCCCCGCCCAGCCTTTATGCCGCCCGCGAACCGGTTTTTCCGCGCCGGGTGAAAGGTGCCTTTCGAACACTGAAATGGTGGATCATGGCGGTGACGCTGGGGATTTACTACGTCACCCCCTTCATCCGCTGGGACCGCGGGCCAAACCTGCCGGATCAGGCGGTGTTGATTGACATGGCCGGACGGCGCTTTTTCTTTTTCATGATCGAGATATGGCCGCATGAGTTCTATTTCATCGCCGGTTTGCTGATCATGGCCGGGTTGGGGCTGTTTTTGTTCACCTCGGCCGCCGGGCGGGTCTGGTGCGGTTATGCCTGTCCGCAAACGGTGTGGACGGATCTGTTCATTCTGGTGGAGCGCTGGATCGAGGGCGACCGCAACGCGCGGATGCGCCTGCACCGGCAGGCGTGGAATGGCGAAAAGATACGCAAGCGGGCGATCAAATGGGTGGTCTGGCTGTTGATCGGTCTGGCAACTGGCGGGGCATGGGTTTTCTATTTCACCGATGCGCCGACACTTGCCGTTGATCTGATCCGGGGCACGGCACACCCGATTGCCTATATGACAATGGCGATCCTGACGCTCTCCACGTTTTTCTTTGGCGGCTTCGCACGCGAACAGATTTGCATTTATGCCTGCCCATGGCCGCGGATTCAGGCGGCGATGGTGGATGAAGACACGCTGACCATCGGCTACCGCGATTGGCGAGGCGAGCCGCGTGGAAAGGCCACCGTCGAAGGCAACGGCGATTGCATTGATTGCATGGCCTGCGTCAACGTTTGTCCAATGGGGATTGATATCCGCGACGGTCAGCAAATGGCCTGTATCACTTGCGGCTTGTGTATTGATGCCTGCAACGATGTGATGGACAAGATCGGCAAGCCGCGTGATCTGATCGGCTATCTGGCGCTGACCGATGAGACCCGCGAACGTGTGGGCAAGCCGCCAAAATCAGTCTGGCAGCATGTGTTCAGGCCGCGAACCATCATGTATTCCGTGCTGTGGAGCGGTATCGGCATTGCGCTGGTCGTGGCGCTGTTCTTGCGCACGGAAATCGACATCAACGTGACGCCGGTGCGCAATCCGCAATATGTGATACTGTCGGATGGTGCGATCAGGAACACCTATGATCTGCGGTTGCGCAACAAGCATGGCGAGGACCGTTGGTTTGATTTCTCGATTGCTTCGGACGCGCCGATGACCGCGACGCTGGAAGGCGAGCCGGGTCTGCGGGTGCTGGTTCCGGCCAATGAGACCAAGACGCAAAAGCTGTATCTGGTGGCCGCAGCGGGAAGTGTGGCGGCAACCACGACGCGGACCGATCTGCGGATATGGATCGAGGATGAAGGCACCGAACTTACCCCCGGTACTGATCGGGTGCATCATGATACCGTGTTCAATGGAAAGGCAAAGTAAATGGCCGAACTGACAGGAAAACATGTGCTGGCCATTACGGTTTCGGCCTTTGGCGTGATCATCGCGGTTAATCTGTTGATGGCTTACAAGGCGGTTTCCACCTTTCCGGGGCTTGAGGTCGACAATTCCTATGTCGCCAGCCAGTCCTTCGATGCCGAGATGGCGGCGCAAAATGCGCTGGGCTGGACGCTGACCCATGTTTATGAAAACGGCGAGTTGCGGCTGATCTTTGCGGATAAGGACGGACTGCCGGTGGAGTTGTCATCGCTGGAGGTTCTGGTGGGCCGCACCACGGAGTCGCGTGAGGATATGCACCCGGTGTTTGCACGCGAAGCCGGGATTTATGTGGCGAAAGAGGCGTTGAATACCGGCAAATGGATGATGCATGTCGAGGCGCGGGCCAAGGATGGCACGCTGTTTCGCCAGCGCTTGGATATGTTTGTAAAGGGCTAGACCATGTCGATCACGCAGCCACTGCAAGCCCATGAGGCCGGCGGGATGCAGGCCTGCCCGGCCTGTGCCGTGGTGCCTTCGGCACAGCGGTTGGCCGAGATGGCCGCGTTGAAGGATGTGCGGCTGGTGCTGTCTTTGCCAACGGCGCATTGCGCGGCCTGTATCGTGACGGTGGAACAGGCGGTGCAGGCGGTTGAGGGCGTGAACTCGGCCCGCGTCAATCTGACGATGAAGCGGTTGTCGGTGGACGCAGATGCGGGGGTGACGGCGGATGGGCTGATCAGCGTTCTGGCCGGGGTGGGTTATGAGGCGCATGAGCTGGACCCCGGATTGCTGAGCGCGACCGAGACCGACCGGCAGGGACGTGAGTTGTTGATGCGGCTGGGCGTGGCGTTTTTCGCCATGATGAACGTGATGCTGCTGTCGATTGCGGTCTGGGCAGGCGCGGATGGATCAACGCGCGACATGTTCCACTGGATTTCCGCGCTGATTGCGATTCCGACGGTGATCTTCTCGGGCCAGCCGTTTTTCCGTTCGGCCTGGGCCTCGTTGAAGGTTGGGCGGTTGGGCATGGATGTGCCGATCTCGTTGGCGCTGATCTTGGCAACTTCGATCTCGGTGTTCGAGACGTGGCAATCGGGTGAACACGCCTATTTCGATGCGGCTGTGATGCTGGTGTTTTTCCTTCTGGCCGGGCGCTATCTGGATCATCGCACACGAGCGGTGGCGCGGTCGGCGGCCGAGGAGTTGGCCGCACTTGAGGTGCCGCGCGCGGTGGTGCTGATGGACGGGGCCGAGGTTGTCCGCCCGATTTCCGAGGTGATTGCGGGCGATCTGGTGCTGGTGCGTCCCGGTGGGCGGATGCCGGTGGATGGGGTGATCACGGCGGGGGCCTCTGAGGTGGACCGCTCGTTGCTGACGGGCGAAAGCCTGCCGGTTTTTGCAGGTGCAGGGATGGCGGTATCAGCCGGGGAAGTGAACCTGACCGGGCCTTTGACCCTGCTTGTGACGGCGGCGGGGCGTGATAGCAGTCTGCACCGCATGGCCGATCTGGTGGCGGTGGCCGAAAGCGCCAAGACCAGATACACCAGCCTGGCCGAGCGCGCGGCAAGCTGGTATTCGCCGCTGGTGCATCTGCTGTCGTTCTCGGCCTTTGGGTTCTGGATGTGGAAAACCGGCGGCGATTTGCGCTTTGCGATCAATATTTCGGCCGCCGTGCTGATCATCACCTGCCCCTGCGCGCTGGGCCTTGCGGTGCCTGCAGTGGTGACTTCGGCCTCGGGGCGGTTGTTTCGCAAGGGTTTGCTGATCAAACATGGCACGGCGCTGGAGCGGCTGGCCGAGGTGGATACGGTGGTGTTCGACAAGACCGGCACCCTGACCATGGGCACGCCCGAGCCGGTGAATATGGCCGATCATTCGGCGCAGGATATTGCGCTGGCAGCGGCGCTGGCGGCAGGGTCTTCGCATCCTTTGGCACGGGCTTTGGTGGCGGCCGCGCGAGGGGTCACGCCGCTGGAGGTGAGTGACTTGTGCGAAGTGCCGGGATACGGCGTCGAGGCAATATGGCAGGGCAAAACGGTGCGGCTGGGCCGGGCCGATTGGTGCGGTGCCACGGCCTTGGATATCACCGCAACCTATCTCGCCCGTGACGGTGTGGCGCTGGCTTTTGGCTTTGCTGACCGCTTGCGTCCCGGCGCGATTGAGGCGGTGAAGGCGATCAAGGCTCAAGGGCGCGATATCAGGTTGATTTCCGGTGATGTGGCGGGCGCGGTTGCCGCGCTGGCCAAGCGTTTGGGGATCGA
>JAGPBG010000374.1 GCA_018063485.1 Cypionkella sp. | reverse complement strand
GCCTTCGAAATGCGCACCGCTTTCGATGGCGATGGTTTTGTGGATGATGTCGCCTTCGACCTTGGCCGTCGAGGTCAGGCGCACTTTCAAGCCGCGTACCCGGCCAATCACCCGGCCATTGACCACAATATCATCGGCAACGATTTCGCCGCGAATGGTGGCGGTTTCGCCTACGGTCAACAGATGCGCACGAATGTCGCCCTCAACCGTGCCCTCAACCTGAATATCACCCGTGGTGCGCAGATTGCCCACAACGGTCAGATCGGCGGAAAGCACCGAAGCGGCCACTTTGCCCTTGGGGGCCGAAGGCGTGAAATCCATCGAGGGTTTCGTCACTGCGGTCTCCGCTGATTTGGGTTTATCTGCGTCGCCGGGTTTGGCGCCGGTTTCGTTGATGCGGCTTTTAGAAAACATTTTGCGCTGCCTTTATGAAGGTCATCGGATTGATTGCAGTTCCGCTGAGGCGGATTTCATAGTGGAGATGAGTGCCGGTTGACCGGCCCGAGTTGCCCATATCACCGATCTTATCCCCGCGCGATACCCTTTGTCCAACATTCACCCTGATCTGCGACAAGTGGCCGTAGCGGGTCTCGATCCCGAACTCATGCTGGATCTTGATCAGGCGACCATAGCCGTTTTCCCAACCGGCATAGGTGATTACCCCATCCGCTGTTGCATAGATCGGCGCACCATAATCCCCGGCCATGTCCTGGCCCTCATGACGTCGCACACCACGTCCAAACGGGTCGTCGCGACCGCCAAAGCCGGAAGTATAGCGGATTGCGGTACGGACAGGCATCATGAAGGGGGTCTTTTCCACGGCAATCCGGTAAAGGTTCATCGTGTCCAGTTCCTTGAGAATCGCATTCGCGCGCAATTCTTCCGGGGTTGGTGCCTCGCCTTTGGTGGAAAGCGCGATCGGCATCAAGGGCCCGCCTTGGCCGGAATAGCCTTTGCGCACCGATGAAATCAGATCATCCGGCGACAGCCCCGCATCACGGAACATTTTCTGCAACGGCTGGACAGAAACCGTCAGCGCCTCTTCAAGCTGGGCAAAGATAACGTCGTTGCGTGCTTCCAGCCGGCGCTTGTCATCGGCAATCTGGTCCACCAATGCGGCAGCTTTCTCTGCCGTCACTTCCATTTGATCACGCTGTTCGGCAGTCTCATCCAACGCCGAGGTCAGAATTTCCAACGTTTCAGCGGTATCTTGAGCATGCCCGGCGTCAGTTTGGGTGCCGCCCTGCTCATTCAGGGCCACTGCCACCCGTGTCGCCTCGGTGCGCGCTTCATCGCGCTCCTTGATCGTGCGGCGCAGCGTATTCTGGATCACGTCGATTCCGGTCTCCAGTTCGCGCCGCCGGTCTTCCGAGGCCAGCAGCCGCGCTTGCATCTGGGACACTTGATCCAACGCCAGATTGAAGCGCTCTTGTGCCGAAACCGCTTCTGCTTCACGCAGATCGCGGTCAGCGGAAAGGCCATTCAGCCGCTGTTCATACAGCGCCTGTTGCTGTTGCACCTGATCCCGCGAAGACCCCGCCGAGATCGAATCCAGCAACAGGATCGATGTCGCCAACACCGTCCAGGACAAGGCAATCGCTCCAACCGCCACCGCAATGGCCTGCGTCATTGGTCGCAGTCGGATGAACCGGGTGTCGGCATCGGATTTCAGGAACAGCCGTTGCTCGGGGAAATAGCCCTCGAGCGTGGTGTTTATCCGATAGGCTAGGCGTGTCAGCACTGAGGGTGATTTCCGTTCATAAGATTGGAACAACCGGCAAAACCCTGATGGGGCGACCAGCGTGATGTGCATTTGGTTAGTCTGCCCCAGACCCCGCCGCAAGATTTTTGACCTTGAGGCGCGTGGTGATCGGTAAGAAATCGCCGGTATCGGCAAAAAACCGCCGAAATATGTCGTGCCATGACTATCGCCCGGCGGGGTCGCGATCCACCAAGGGCCAATAGAAATCGGGTGGCAACCCGGCATCGGCGCGTTTTTCTTCATTGAAGGGCGGTTTCAATGCGCCATGAAAATAACGTCGAACCAGACGATGGAACTCTTCCTTTGGATCGTGGCCATCCCGCCCACACAGCCAGTTGAACCATTTCGACCCATAGGCCACATGCGCGACCTCTTCGCCGTAGATCACTTGCAGGGCCGCAACGGCCTGCGAGTCCCCGGCTTTGGAAAACAACTCGATCATGCCGGGGGTCACGTCCAACCCCCGCGCTTCCAGCACCATCGGCACAACGGCCAGCCGCCCCATCAGGTCAAACGCCGTATCTTCGGCTGCGCGCCACATCCCGGCATGGGCCGACAAAGCGCCGTAATGGCTGCCCAAAGCCTCAAGACAATCGCACATCAGGTTGAAATGTTTGGCTTCGTCATCCGCCGCCTTTACCCAGTCGTCATAGAACCCCAGCGGAAAAACGGTGTCGGTAAAGCGCGCAATGATATCCCAATGCAGATCAACCGCGTTCAACTCGATATGTGCCACCGCATGTAACAGCGCGATCCGCCCCGGCCCGGTGTTGGGCCTGCGGCGCGGCACATCGCGCGGATTCAGCAAGTCAGGCTTGGCCGGACGGGCGGGGCGTGCAGGTGGTGCTGCGCGCCCGATCCTGATTGGCACCCCGGCCTCGCGGGCGGCAAACCACGCGGCGGCATGCTGGCGGCCCAAAGAAGCCTTTTCCCGCCCGTCAGCCGTGGTCAACACCTCGACCGCCATTTCCGCAAGGCTTTTCACAGCGCGCGCGCCGCTGCCAGCACCTCATCGGCGTGGCCCTTGACCGAAACCTTGTTCCAGACCCGCGCCACCTTGCCCGTGCCATCAATCAGAACCGTGGTGCGCTCGATCCCCATATAGGTTTTGCCATACATGCTTTTCTCCAGCCAAACCCCGTAATCTTCACAGGTATGGCCCGCCTCATCCGACACCAAAGTGATCCCAAGCCCATGCTTTTTGCAAAACCTGTCATGGGACTTGATCGAATCCCTGGATATCCCGATCACCTTTGCCCCAGTGGTGGCAAAATCGGCCGCCCGCGCGGTGAAATCCTGCGCCTCAAGCGTGCAGCCGGGAGTGTCATCCTTGGGATAGAAATACAGCACCACCT
>JAGPBG010000375.1 GCA_018063485.1 Cypionkella sp. | reverse complement strand
CCTCAACGGCGGTCGAGGTGACAGAGTCAGGGCTGAAATAGCGCAGACCGACAAAGGTGCTTTTGGCCAGCCGCACCTTGAAATCGGAAAAGGACGCACAGCCCAGCCTGCGGCAGAACCGCGTCACTGTGGGGGGCGAAACCTTGGCCCTAGCGGCGATTTCGGTGATCGAGGCATTGGTCGCAAAACCGACATCCGCAAGCACGCTTGCCGCCAGCTTGCGTTCCAGCGATGAAAGACGCCCTTCGGCATCGGTCAGCGCGATGATAAGATCGTCCGGCGCGTGCCAGGGAAGCGTGGGATCGGCGGCGTCAGTCATGGGAATACCAAACGCGCCGAAGGGGCGGAGGAGGCTTGCCCTGCTATCAGCCGTTTGCCGCTCCCTCGGTCAAGCATCTGCACGATTCCAGAAATTCATTTTCGTTCTTCCTTGACAAATAGCCATATTTTCTCCGATCATTCCAGCGAAATAGCAAAACTATTGAAATAATTTTCATAATTCAATCAAGCGGAGCGCTGAAATTGAGTTCACAACGTGATCCTTTCCGAAACCCGTTTCCAGTGCAAGACAAGGATCGCCACCAGATCTGGGATATGCTGGTCACGCGCGATATCAACGCCTTTGTCGCCGCAGACTGGTCTGAGGTTGCGGATGATTTCATCGAAGCAGGTTTCCTGGGCCTGAACGCCCATTTTCAGCCCGACCCGCAGGGCTACACATTGGCCTTCCCGACCCTGGACGACTATCGGAAAATCTGGCTTTCGCAGGCGCATGACTTTGGCACCGCCTTGGCGGCGGGGGTCTACAGTGGCACGCCGCGCGATGGGATTTTCCATGCGACCCGGCTTGAGGAAATCGAGATCACCGGCAACGCGGCATTGGTGCGCAAAAAGTTTGACGGGCGTTTGGCCAAGACCGATGGCAGCTTTGAGCGGATGAATTGGCAAACGCTCTATATTTGCCGGCGCGACGGTGGGCGTTGGAAAATTGCGGGTTTCGTGGGCTATCTGCCCTATATCGTGGAGTGATCATGTCGCCCGGCCCAAAGCGCGTTTTCGTCGCGGCACTTGCTACTGAAACCAATACCTTCTCGCCGATCATGGTGGATTTGCAGGGCTTCACCGACTCGCTTTACGCGCAACCCGGTCAGCATCCGGTCACGCCGACGCTTTGCACCGCCCCGATCCCCGTGGGCCGCAGGGTTTGCGGCGAAAAGGGCTGGACTCTGATTGAAGGCACCGCCGCTTGGGCCGATCCGGCGGGGCTGGTGTCGCGCGGGGCGTTCGAGGGGCTGCGCGACGAGATCCTGGCGCAGTTGCAGGCGGCCTTGCCGGTGGATGCGGTGGTGCTGGGCCTGCATGGCGCAATGGTGGCCCAAGGCTATCTGGACCCCGAGGGCGATTTTCTGGGCCGGATTCGGGCGATGGTTGGCCCTGATGTGCTGATCGCCGCCGAGCTTGATCCCCACAGCCACCTGACCGCGCGCCGGGTGGCGGCGGCGGATTTCTTTGTGGCGTTCAAGGAATTCCCGCACACCGATTTCGCGGATCGGGCCGAGGATTTGTGGCGGCTTGTGGTCGCCACTCTGGAAGGACGGATCAGGCCGGTGATGGCGGTATTCGATTGCCGGATGATTGATGTCTTTCCCACCTCGCGCCAACCGATGCGGGGCTTTGTCGATCGACTGATCGCGCTGGAGGCGGGCGATCCGAAAATCCTGTCCTTGTCGCCCATTCACGGGTTTTTGGCGGGAGATGTGCCGGAAATGGGCACCAAGATGATTGCCGTGACCGATGGCGATCCGAAACTGGCGGCCGAGTTGGCCGAACGCTTGGGGCGCGAGTTGTTTGCGAACCGTGGTCGTCACCTGATGCCGCAACTGGATGAAAAGGCGGCAGTATCGCAGGCCATGGCATCGGTGCAGTGGCCGGTGGTGATCGCCGATATGTGGGACAATCCGGGCGGCGGGACGGCGGGCGATGCCACGGTGATCCTGAAAGAACTGCTGGCCCAAGGCGCGCGCGGGGTGGCGATTGGCACGATCTGGGACCCGATGGCGGTGCAGTTCTGCTTTGTCGCGGGCGAAGGCGCGCAGATCCCGCTGCGCTTTGGTGCCAAATCCGCGCCCTTTACCGGCGAGCCGCTGGATGCCCTTGTGCGCGTGGCCCGGCTGGAGACCGAAGCCGAAATGCAGTTCGGAGAAAGCGTGGTGCCCTTTGGTCGCGCCGCGCGGATCGCCATTCTGGACAGCGCAGGCGATGAGACTGGCATTGAAGTGATCCTGAACACCGTGCGCGCGCAGAGTTTTGACCCCTCGCTGTTCACCGCTTTGGGGATTGATCCCTTGGCGCAGAAAATTCTGGTGATCAAATCCACCAACCACTTCTTTGCCTCTTTCCAACCCTTCGCCGCCGAGATCCTGTATTGTTCGGCCGGGCGACCCTATCCCAACGACGCGGCAATCACCCCCTATCGCCATGTGCGCGCCGATATCTGGCCGCGCATGGACGATCCATTCCATGAGGGCACACCATGACCAATCCCTGGCCCATCCCCGGAACCGCTTTGGCCAATGTGCTGACGCCCATGCCGGTGATCGACGAAGATCGGCTCGCGGCCAATATCGCACGGGCACAGGCCTATATGGACAAACACGGGCTGGCGTTTCGCCCCCATATCAAGACCCACAAACTCGTCTCGGTGGCTGCGGCGCAGGTGGCGGTCGGGGCCGTGGGGATCAATTGCCAAAAGCTGACCGAGGCCGAGGCCTTTGCCGATGCGGGCTTTGACGACATCCTGATCACCTACAACATTCTGGGCGCACACAAGCTGGCCGGGCTGGCCGCGCTGAATGTTCAGGTGGCGCGCCTGACGGTTGTGGCTGACAGCGCCTTTACTGTGGATGGGCTGGCCGCCACCTTTGAGGCCGCCAAACCGCTGACGGTTCTGGTGGAATGTGACACCGGCGGCGGTCGCTGCGGGGTGCAAACACCGCAACAGGCGCTGGCTTTGGCGGCCAGAATAGCCGCAGCGCCGGGGCTGCGCTTTGGCGGCTTGCTGACCTACCCTGCGGCGGGTGGTGCGACGGCGGTTGAGGCGTTTTTGCAATCGGCCAT
>JAGPBG010000373.1 GCA_018063485.1 Cypionkella sp. | reverse complement strand
AAAGATGAAAGTTCCACCGCCTCAGGCGCAACCCTGTGACTCGTGTGAAAAACCCTGCCTAACGGCGTGCCCTGCCGGTGTATTGGGGGCGGCAGGGTATGATGTGCCGGGGTGCCATAGCTTTCTAACTCAACCAGCCGGGGCAGAGTGTATGAATTTGGGGTGCGCTGTCAGGCGGGCTTGCCCGCTGTCGCAAGCCTATGCAAGACTGCCAGAACATTCGGCTTACCACATGGGGATATTCCATAAATGTAGCGGCTCATTCTGACACGACATGCGAAATCCAGCTGGGACGATCCACTGACGCCAGACCACGACCGCCCCCTGAACGAGCGGGGCAAAGCAGCGGCGGCGGATTTGGGGCAATGGCTGAACAGCCGTGGCTATGTGCCTGGTGAGGTGCTGTGCTCGGATGCGATGCGGACCCGCAACACATGGTCGGGGATTGCTCCGGCGTTGCCAGGATCGCCGGTCCTGGAGTTGAAGCCTGCGCTTTATCATGCGGGGGCCGAGGTGATGCTGGCAGTCTTGAAACATGCCAAGGAAGATGTTGTGATGATGATCGGTCATAATCCGGGCATCGCGGAATTTGCGGCCAAGCTGGTGGCGCGCGCGCCACTCAACCCCGACTTCAGCCGCTATCCGACTGGCGCTACGCTGGTCGTGGAGTTTGCAGTCTCAAACTGGGCCGATGTGACCTTTGGGTCGGGGGCCACAGTTGATTTTGTGATCCCGCGCGAAATGGCGGCCTGATCCCGCAACAGCGGCTGTTTCGACAAGATGGCCTGTTCAGGTATTTTCCCGATTGCCGACCAAGTCCACAGTTAAAAAAGGCGTCCATGGCGGGCGCCTTTTGTCTTTGGATTGATGGTTTCAATGCCCAAGGATCTGGGACAGGAACAGCTTGGTTCGGTCGCTTTGCGGATTGTTGAAGAACTCGCGCGGTTCGTTTTGCTCGACGATCTGGCCCTGATCCATGAAGATTACCCGGTTCGCGACGGCCTGCGCAAAGCCCATCTCGTGAGTGACGCACAGCATGGTCATTCCCTCCTCGGCGAGGCTGATCATGGTGTCCAGCACTTCCTTGATCATTTCGGGATCAAGCGCCGAAGTCGGTTCATCAAACAACATGATGCGCGGCTTCATGCACAACGAGCGGGCGATGGCCACACGCTGCTGCTGGCCGCCCGAAAGCTGGCCGGGGTATTTGTTGGCCTGCTCGGGGATTTTCACCTTCTCAAGGAAATACATTGCGGTTTCCACCGCCTGACGTTTGGGTTCTTTGCGAACCCAGATCGGCGCGAGGGTCAGGTTTTCCAGAATGGTCAGATGCGGGAACAGGTTGAAGTGCTGAAACACCATCCCCACTTCGGAGCGCACCTTGTCGATGTTCTTCAGATCCGAGGTCAACTCGGTGCCATCGACGATGATCTTGCCCTTTTGATGCTCTTCCAACCGGTTGATACAGCGAATGAGGGTGGATTTCCCCGACCCGGACGGGCCGCAAATAACGATACGTTCGCCCTTTTGCACCGTCATGTTGATGTCACGCAACACGTGGAAGGTGCCATACCATTTGTTCATCTGGCTGATCTCGATGGCCACCTCGTCCGAGATTTGCATTTTGCTTTGTCTGATTGCGGATTCTGCCATGATGGCCTCCTTAACGGTGATCGGTTTTCAGCTTGCGTTCCAGATACATGGAATAACGCGACATGCTGAAGCAGAAGATGAAGAAAATAGCACCAACAAAAATGTAGGGCTCCCAGTAGATGGCCTTCCAGTTGATGTCGGCGCGAACGATCTTGGTGATACCAACAAGCGGATCGGCAAGGCCAACCAGTGCCACCAGCGTGGTGTCCTTGAACAGGCCGATAAAGCTGCCGACAATGCCGGGGATCGAGATTTTCAGCGCCTGCGGCATGATGATCAGCCTTTGTGCCTGCCAGTAATCGAGGCCTAACGCGTCGGCCGCCTCGTACTGGCCGCGCGGCAGGGCGGCAAGCCCCCCCCGGATCACCTCGGCGATATAGGCTGAAGCGAAGATGGTCACCAGAATGATCACGCGCAGGATCAGGTCAAACTTCACTTGCGGCGGCAGAAAATATTGCAACAACAGCGAGGCGGTGAACAACATTGTGATCAGCGGCACACCCCGGATGAATTCGATGAAGCCAACGCAGAGGGTTTTCACCAGGGGCATATCCGATTGACGCCCCAAGGCAAGAATGACGCCGATGGGCAAAGAGCCGGAAATGGCGGTGACGCCGATGGTAAAAGCCAGAACAAAGCCACCGAATTTATCAGAGATCACCCCGTCAAGGCCTATCGGCAAAGCGGTGTGCAGGGCTGTCGTCAGGTAGGTTTGCAAGAAAAACCACCAGACGCAGGCGATCAGAAAGGCAAGACCGGCAGCAACCGCGACGCCGGCAAGATTGGCCAAACCCCGGAAAGCCAGCACCATTATGCCCGCCCCGATCAATGCGCCTACCGGCCCCCAGATCGAGCCCCCCCACAGCAGAAAAAAGCCGATCAGGGGATAGAGCAGGGTAAACCACAAGAGCAACAGGGGCCGCGTCGACATTACCGCAATTGCTGCCCCAAACAGCGCCAGCGTAAGAACAACATGGATGGTAATGCCTTCCAGCCCGATCAAGGCCAGAACTGCGGCAACGGCTACGATGGCCAGGAGGATCGAGCCTGCGCGGGCATTGTCAAGAAACAACGCGGGCGTCAGGGCGACAAACATCAAGGCCAGCGCCATCGTGGGGCGCCAGTATTGATCGCTGGGGTAAAACCCGAAGAGATATTGGTGCCAGCGTTCGCGGATGACGGCCCAACATGCACCGGAAACCTTCTCCAGCACACCGTCGCCGTAACGGTCGGCAATGATCTGGCGGCATTCCATCAAGGAATTTGCGTTCCACACTCCATGCATCAGCCACGGCAGGATGGCCGCAACGAATTGATAGACCACATAAAGACCGATCAGTGTCAGGGCGGTATTGAGCCACCCAGAGAACAGGTTCTCCCGAACCCATTTGATTGCGCCCTGTTCGGAAGCGGGCGGTTTTTGCTGCGCCAACATCTGATTGCGGACGAAAGGTTGCATTGGGGG
>JAGPBG010000372.1 GCA_018063485.1 Cypionkella sp. | reverse complement strand
ATCTATGGTCGTGACTATCCTGTCGTGCAGGGCATGACAATTGCACTGGCTGTGTTGGTTTCCATCACCTTTCTTCTGACCGATATGGTTCAGGCCTGGCTTGATCCGAGGGTAACACGATGAGCCCCGCCGCAGAGATCCAGACCTTGAAACACAAACGCGTGCGTCGCCCGCTGCCGCGCCCTTTTGTGATTGGTGGTCTGATGCTGGTAGCCAGCTTGCTGCTGGCATTCTTTCCGGCGCAATTTGCGCCCTACAATCCGAACGACTTTGATTACACCGCGCTGATGCAGGCCCCGAGTTTTGCGCATCTCATGGGAACCGATAATTTCGGCCGCGATGTGCTGAGCCGGGTTATTCACGCCTATACCGTCGATATGCAGATTGCATTTTTCGTCACTGTATTCCCGTTTGTCTTTGGCACGATCATTGGTGCCCTGGTGGGATATGTCGGCGGCCTTGCGGAGACGATTTTCGGACGGGTTGTTGATGCCGTCATTACCTTTCCGTTTCTGGTTCTGGTGATTGCCATCGTTTCGGTGCTGGGGCCGGGTCTGGTCAACATGTATGTTGCGGTAAGCGTGGTCGGCTGGGTGTTCTACGCCCGGATCATCGCCGCCGAGGTCAAGATCCAGAAGCGGCTGGACTATGCCGACGCCGGGCGCGCGATGGGCTATACCCATTTGCGGATCATCTTCCGCCATCTGCTGCCGAATTCAATCACTCCGGCGATTGTCTATCTGATGACCGATATGGCGCTGGCAATTCTTCTGGGGTCAAGCCTTGGATACCTGGGTCTTGGCGCACAGCCGCCGACTTCCGAATGGGGCGTGCAAATTGCAGATGGCAAGAACTTCATGACAACCGCGTGGTGGATTTCAGTATTTCCCGGTGTCGCCATTGTTGTAACCGGCCTTGGGTTCAGTCTGCTAGGCGACGGGCTGGCGGAATTGCTGAGGGCAAGGAAATGAACCCAGCCACGGCACCGCTTCTTGAAGTGCGAAACCTGACAGCAAAGTTCAATACTGCCGCTGGCGCGCTAACGGCGATCAGCGATCTGTCCTTCACGGTGAATCCCGGCGAAATTCTGGGCATTGTTGGGGAATCAGGGTCGGGCAAAAGTGTTACTTTGCGTGCTCTTACCCGGCTGTTGCCGCCTATGGCCGAGATTACGGGTCAGGTGCTTTGGCGCGGCGTTGATATTCTGGCAATGCAAGATGAGGCGCTGCGTGCTGTGCGGGGCGCCCAGATCTCGATGATCTTTCAAGAGCCGACGACCGCGTTGAACCCGGTTTTGCCGATCAGCATCCAGATTGACGAGAATCTGAAAGAACACACCTCTCTGGATGGGCGGCAGCGTCGGGCACGGGCGTATGAATTGCTTGATATGGTTGGTATCCCCGATGCAAAGCGGCGGCTGAGTGATTTTCCGCATCAGTTCTCGGGGGGAATGCGACAGCGTGCGATGATTGCTATCGCATTGGCCAGCAGTCCAAAGTTGCTGCTGGCCGACGAGCCGACCACGGCGCTTGATGTCACCATTCAGGATCAGATCCTGAAGTTGATCCTTGACCTGCGCGAAGAGCTTGCCATGAGCGTTATTCTGGTAACCCATGACCTTGGCGTTGTTGCCGCCACTTGCGACCGAATGGCGGTGATGTACGCAGGAAAGATCGTGGAAACAGCCAGCGTCGAGCAGGTCTTTTCCCAACCCAATCACGCTTATACGCGGGGGCTGCTGGGATCTGTTCCACATGTGGGTGCCGAACGCACGATGCTTTTGTCCATCGAAGGCACCCCGCCGGGTCTGGGGATGCACCCCAGTGGCTGCGCCTTCAACCCGCGGTGCGAGTTCGCCACTGACCCATGCCGCGCCAAGCCGCCCGAGTTGGTGCAGATCGCACCCCAACATCAGGCTGCCTGTTACAACCACGATCAGGTTGTCGCTGCCGGATCGCCAGTCGCATGAACAAGGAAGCGCAGGAAGTGCTGATATCTGCCCAGAACATCCGCAAGGATTTTCCTTTGCCGAATGGCCTTCTCAACCGACTTTCGGGGAACCCGCCGCCCGCGGTGCGCGCGCTGAACGGCGTCAGCTTTGACATCCACAAGGGCGAGGCGTTGGGGATCGTGGGCGAAAGCGGCTGCGGAAAATCCACGTTGGCGCGCTGTCTGGTCAGGTTGCACGAGGTCGATGGTGGTCGGATATTGTTTGAAGGCACCGATATTTCCACGTTGAAGGGCCCTGCGCGGCGGCATTTCAATCGTCGGGTCCAGATCGTTTTTCAAGACCCCTATAGTTCACTCAACCCGCGCATGACCGTTGAGCAAATCCTGGGCGAGGCGCTGCGCGTCCATCGTATGCGTCCTGCCAAAGATATCCCTGACCGCATTGCTGAATTGCTTGATCTGGTGCGGCTGCCTGCCGACTCCGGGTGGCGCTATCCGCATGAGTTTTCCGGGGGGCAGCGGCAGCGTATTGGTATCGCGAGGGCTTTGGCGGTCGAGCCCGAGGTTCTGGTCGCAGACGAGCTGGTTTCGGCGCTGGATGTGTCGGTGCAGGCTCAGGTGGTCAATCTGTTGCTGCAATTGCAGGAGCGTTTGCATCTGACCGTGGTATTTGTCGCTCATGACCTGCGGTTGGTGCGCCATATTTCGCACCGTATCGCGGTGATGTATCTGGGCAAGGTCGTAGAGGTTGGCCCCACCGAGTCACTGTTTTCGCATCCGCGACACCCCTATACCAAAGCCTTGCTGGATGCCGCCCCGGAAATGGACCCCTCTCGTCGCAGTCGCACCGTTGCCGCACGCGGTGAACTGCCAAGCCCGATCAACCCGCCGCAAGGCTGCCTGTTCAACACGCGCTGCCCGTATGTGTTTGATCGCTGCATGACCGAACGCCCAGAGCTTTCCGAGCGCACCCCGTCGCATCTTGCGGCCTGCCACCTCATCCAGGTTGGCGCTTGCGCGCCCGCTGCCATCACCGGAACAACACCATGAGTTATGCCGTCTTTCAGGCCGAGATTGCCCGTATCAATGACATCTTGTGCGCAATTAATCTGATGGGTTGGGATGCCCGCACCGTTATGCCAGCAGGGGGTGTGAATGCGCGCGCGCATC
>JAGPBG010000371.1 GCA_018063485.1 Cypionkella sp. | reverse complement strand
CTGCCGGCATCGGCCACGCCATGCAGGCGCGCCACCGCGTCGCGGGTATCGCCGGGGATTTTTGACGCCTCGGCAAATGGGCCTTGAGTGCCGGATTCTACCACCCATAGATCGACCTGTGGGGCTTTGACAATGTTCAGCGCATCCGAGACCAGCCCGTTATAGATGCCGATCATCGCCAGAACCACGGCCATCAACAGGCTGAGGCCTAGACAGGTCAGCACAAAGCGGAAAAGGTTGTGGCGCACATCGCGGTAGGCAAGGTTCATGGCGCGCTCCCCGAGGTCATGCGCACCATGCGGCCATCCGAGAGGCCTTTGACGGGGGCGGAGATGATCTGCGCAGCCTCGGGCAGATCGCCCACCACTTCCACCCGCGCGTCTTCGGTGCGCGAGCCGAAAATCATGTCGATCTGGCGTGCGCGGCCGTTCTCGGCGATCCAGACCCGGCCCTGATGGCCGTCAAAGCCGGTGATCGCGGTTTCAGGGATCAAAATCGCGTTGGACAAGGTGGCGGTGGTGATTTTCACCTCGGCCTGTTCGCCCAGAAACACCTGGGCCGGGCATTGATCACAGGTGATCCAGACGCGGCGTTCTTCGTTCACGCGATCACTTTCGATGCCAATGCGGGCCAGGGTGCCCGTGAAGACATCATGCGGCAAGGACCGCAGGCGGATCTCGGCTTTTTGGCCCACGGCCAGCGCTCCGGCGCGTTCTTCGTCGATATAGGCCAGGGTCCAGATGGTTTTGGGGTCCATCAGGGTGAAGATCGGCTCGCCCGCGCGTACCACGGTGCCCGCCTCGACATGGCGCGACACGATCACGGCATCGAAAGGTGCACGCAGGGTGTGGTGATCGAGAATGGTGGTTTCGTATTGCAATGCGCCCTCGGCATCAGCAATCTGGGCGCGGGTGACCTCGACATCGCTTTGCGCAACCGACAGATCGGCGGCGGCAACTTCGACATCGCGCTGAGTTTCCTGAGCCGATTGCTCGGAGGTGATCGAGCGCCCGACCAGTTCCTGTTTGCGTTGATTGGCGGTTTCACGTTGCGCAAGCACCGCGCGGGCGCGCTGAACGCTGGCCTCGGCTTTGGACAGGGTGGCTTTGGCTGCGGCAACGGCGGCAGTGGTGCGGGCCACCCGCGCCTCTTGCTCGGCAGGGTGCAGACGGGCAAGAATCTGGCCTTTGGTGACGATATCACCGCTGTCGACCTCAAGATCGGTAAGGGCCGCGCCCACCTCGAAGCCAACCTGCGACAGGATGCGCGCCTCGATTGTGCCCAGACCGTAAACCCGGACCGGCACCGATTGCTCGGCTGTGGCGACCGGCACGCTGAGCGGGCGTTCGGTCAGGAAAAACCAGCCAGCGGCAACAAGGATCATGGCTAGGGCAAGGCCCAGAAGGGAGCGACGGGTCATGGGGTGGCCTTTGGTTGGGCGTGAGAAAACAGGCGCAATTGAGTGTCAAGCAGGGTACGGCCCTCTTCCAACAGGGAAAAATCGCGTTTTCCCAAGGTCCAGCGGATTGCCAACCCCTGCACGAGCGAGATCAACAGCAAGGCCCCCTCCTTGGCGGGAAGCGTGGGCGTGATCACTCCGGCATTCTGACCGGCAACGATCTCGCTGGTGAGCAGCGCCATCAGATTGGTCATCAACCGGCGAACTGCATGGCGCAGATCCTCATTTTCGACCTGAAGTTCACGCGAAAACAGGATGGCTGGAATTGCTGGCATGGCTTCGATCTGTTGCAACTGGCCCTGAACAAGCGCCCGGATGCGGACGAGCGGATCACTTGAAGCGCTCAACGCCTGATCCCATGCCGAGGTAAGTCTATCTTCAATCATTTCGGCCACAGCAAGCCACAGGTCTTGTTTGGTAGGGAAATGGCGAAATATCGCGGGCTGGGTCAAGCCAACGGTGGCGGCAACGGTTTGCGTCGTCAACCGGTCCGGCCCCAGTTCATCGGCAAGGCGCAGCATGGTGGCCACGATTTCCGATTTTCGCTGATCTGCCGGCTTGCGAAGGGACATGTTGCGCCATCTGGTTAGTAATCGGTTACTAACTAGATAGGAAAACCCCGGTGAGCCGTCAAGTCCGGCGGCAATGGTTTGCGAATGGAGGACTGGACAAGACTGCGCACAATGGCACCGCGCGCCCCCTTGCACCCCCTGCCCTGCCCGCATAAACAGGCGCCGAACAAGGCCCTTGGCGGAGGATGGCGGATGCCGCTTCTCGTGATGAAATTTGGCGGCACTTCGGTGGCTGACCTTGAGCGGATCGCAAACGCCGCAAAAAAGGTGCAGGCCGAGGTTGATCGCGGTTATGACGTGATTGTCATAGTGTCGGCAATGTCGGGCAAGACCAATGAACTCGTGGGCTGGGTTGAAGCCACATCCAAGCTGTATGATGCACGCGAATATGACGCGGTGGTGTCATCGGGCGAGAATGTAACGGCGGGGCTGATGGCTCTGCGGTTGCAGGAAATGGGCGTTCCGGCGCGGTCCTGGCAGGGCTGGCAAGTGCCGATCAACACCACCTCTGCCCATTCGGCGGCGCGGTTTGTGTCAATCCCGCGCGAGCATCTGGACACGAAATTCGCTGAAGGTTTCAAGGTGGCGGTGATCGCGGGTTTTCAGGGCCTCTCACCCGAGGGACGGATCACCACGCTGGGCCGGGGCGGATCCGATACCACCGCCGTGGCCTTTGCGGCGGCATTCGGGGCGCAACGTTGCGATATTTATACCGATGTGGACGGGGTATACACCACCGATCCGCGCATCACCTCTAAGGCGCGCAAACTCGACCGCATTGCCTATGAGGAAATGCTGGAACTCGCCAGCCTTGGTGCGAAAGTGCTGCAAACCCGCTCGGTTGAACTGGCGATGCGCTATAAGGTGCGGCTGCGGGTGTTGTCCTCGTTCGAGGATACTGACGAGACTTCTGGAACCTTGGTCTGCGACGAGGATGAAATCATGGAATCAAAGATTGTTTCCGGCGTGGCCTATAGCTGCGACGAAGCCAAGGTGACGCTGCTGCGCGTTGAGGACCGCCCCGGCATTGCTGCGGCGATCTTTGGCCCCTTGGCCGAGGCGGGGGTGAATGTGGATATGATCGTCCAGAAC
>JAGPBG010000370.1 GCA_018063485.1 Cypionkella sp. | reverse complement strand
TGATTGCTGTTGCTGGCGAGATCAGCACCGGAGGAGCGGTTTCTGTGCAAGGCGGCATCGGGATGTCAGCGCCCTTTGACAGCGATTTGACCGTGCAGCTTGCCGGCGCGAATCTGCGGGATCCTGATCTTTACCAGACCCGCGCCAACGGCAATCTGACAGTTTCCGGCCCTCTGGCGGGGGGCGCGAAAATCGCCGGGCGCATTGTTTTGGGAATAACCGAATTGCAGGTGCCTTCAACGGGCTTTGGGTTGAATGGTGTTTTGGAAGATTTGAAACATGTCAATGAACCTGCCGCCGTTCAGGCCACGCGCGAACGGGCTGGCCTGCTGTTCAAACCCGGATCAGGTAGGTCTCGGGCGGCAGATTTTGGTCTTGACGTGGTGATTTCCGCCCCAAACCAGGTGTTTGTGCGCGGTCGCGGGCTGGATGCAGAGCTTGGTGGTGAATTGCGGTTGCGCGGCACCACAGCCGCAGTTTCGCCGGAAGGAGCGTTGTCCCTGATCCGTGGCCGGCTTGATATCTTGGGAAAACGGCTGGACCTTACCGAAGCGACTCTGCAATTGGAGGGGGAATTGATTCCTTTTCTGCATGTTGTCGCCACTACAACCACCGATACGGCCGCTGTTTCGGTTGAGATTGACGGTCCGGCCACCCAGCCCGTGGTGCGCTTTACGTCAAGCCCCTCGCTGCCCGAAGAGGAGGTTCTGGCGCAGTTGTTGTTTGGCCAGACCTTGCAGGGGATTTCAGCCTTGCAGGCGCTGCAATTGGCAAATGCAGTGGCGGTTTTGGCGGGCAAAGGCGGCGACGGTTTGATCAACAACCTGCGCAAAGGGGCAGGTTTGGACAATCTGGATGTCACCACGGCTGCGGATGGAACGGCCGCAGTATCAGCAGGCAAATATCTGACGAAGAACATCTATACCGAGGTTCAGGTGGATCAGACGGGGAAATCACAAATTGATCTGAACCTGGATGTCACCAAATCCATCACGCTGCGCGGATCAAGCAATTCGGATGGAACCAACAGTCTGGGCATCTATCTGGATAAGGATTACTGACGCGGGGCTTGCGTGCGGGCTTTGCGGCGGTTCTGCATTTCAGCGTCCACCGCAGCACCCAGCAGAACTGCATAGGCGCTAAGATATAGCCACATCAGCATCGCCGCGACCGCACCAATCGAGCCATAGACCCGATTGTAAGCGGGAAAGTTCGCCAGATAGAGCATGAATCCGCGCGTGACCAGAACCCAGAGTATGACAGAAACCAGCAGCCCCCAGGACAGCAGAGGCGGTTTCAAAAGGGTGTAGTTCGGCCCGATCCGAAACGCCAGGCCGACAGCCAGCACCCCGAAAATCACGCCCATCAACAGGTTTGAATCCGCCAAGGCATTTGGCGGGGTGGTGCCTTTGGGCAGGAACGCCACGACCACCGGAACCACAACGGAAAGCGTCAGTGCCGCCAACACCAGCCCTACCATTACCATAGTCAGAGAAATGGCCCGAAGTTGATGCCAATGGCCCGAACGGTTGGGCAGGTGATGGATCGCATTCAAACCGCGGATCAAAGCTGCCACTCCGGCGCGCGCCGACCAAAGCGCCAAAACTGTGGAAATGACTGTCGTCCATCCAAGGCTTGAGGAGTTTACCGACAACAGCGCCTCGACCTGACCCAAAACCAGATTGTAAACATCTGGAGGCAAGACCCCCCGCAACAGCGCAACCTCGCCACGGATCACGTCAGGATTCGAAACAAAGCCCCAGATCGCGATGACTGCAGCGGCAGCAGGAAAAATCGCAAGAAAGGCGAAAAACGCAACGCCTGCCGCAATCAGGTCGATCTCGGCCTGTTCAATCCGACGGTAAAACCGCAAGATCGCCGCCACGAAACCGGGGGGGAGTGCATGAAGGTGCCTCAGCATGGGCAGGCCGTTGAGTCAGCTTTCGTCATGTTCCAGCCTTATGCGCAATTCTCGCAGCACCGGAAGCACAGCGCGTACCCGGTCTGCGCCCAAGGCCACAACAACATCGTTGATCAAGGGGCTGATCACTTGCACCGCCGCATCGCGCGCGGCACGGCCCGAGGGGCTGATCGCCACGAATTTTCTGCGGGCATCGTCCCAATCGGGGCGAATATGCACATGGCCAGCCCATTCCAGTTTGGCCAGGGTATTGGTCATAGCGCCGCGTGTGATGTGAAAGGTGCGCGCCAATTGCGCCGGGGAGCGTTCATCATTCACCCGCGCCAGATGGTTCAGCACAGAAAAATGTGACAGTTCCATGCCGCGTGGCAGAGCTTTGGAAATTCTGTTGCGCGCCAATTGGTCGGCCATGAACAATTCGCCAAACAGGGCAACCGCCAGATCTTCCGAGCGTTCCTGAGTTTTATCGGCTTCGCTCATGGCCCTTCGAATGCTCGATCATGCGAGAGCGAGGGCACCCTTCCCCGCGCCGCAGTGACGCTGGCCATATCGAGGTCAACGATTGTAACCCCCGGCTCGGTTCCAGCATCGGCCAACACGTCACCCCAAGGCGAGATGGCAAGGGAATGGCCGTAGGTTCTGCGCCCTTTACCACTGGATTCATTGTGGAATCCGGTTTGTGCCGGTGCCAGAATGAAGCAGCCGTCTTCTATGGCTCGGGCGCGCAGCAGCACTTCCCAATGTGCTGCCCCGGTGATGTGATTGAAGGCTGCGGGCACGGTGATGATTTGCGCACCGGCCTGCGCAAGGCGGCGATAGAGATGCGGGAAGCGCACATCGTAACAGATGGTCATGCCAACTTTGGCGAAAGGTGTTTCGGCCAAGACCGCCGTGGCACCCGGTCGATAGCCCGAGGACTCCCGGTAGATCTCGGTTTCGCTGACATTCACGTCGAACATGTGGATCTTGTCATAATGGGCGGCAATCTCGCCGCTTGGGGCTATCAAGAAGGAACGGTTGGCAAAGCGCCCATCGGTGTCATCGGTCAAGAGCCCGAGCGATCCTATCAAGAGCCAAACCCCCAGACTTTGCGCTTCAAACCGAAGGGTAGCCAATGTTTCATCCTGGGCTTCGTGCCGCAGTATAAGGCGCTGATGGTCGCGGTCAGAGGACAGGGCATTGGTGCATTCGGGCGTCAAGATGAACTC
>JAGPBG010000369.1 GCA_018063485.1 Cypionkella sp. | reverse complement strand
CTTCCCGGCTGAACGCTCCGCTCGTGGCGACACCGGGCGTTGTCTATGTGGCGCAACCCCCTGCCACCCTGTTGGCGCTTCGCAGCAGAATTGCTGCACTGTCGCCGTTTCAACTGGCCGCCTTCCATGACCTTGTGGCGATCACCGGTTCCTTGATTCTGGCGCTGGCAGTTCTTGACGGGTACTTGCCCCCTGAACAGGCCTGGACCATCAGCCGAATCGACGAGAACTGGCAGATCGAACAATGGGGCGTAGATGAAGAAGCCGCCGCCTTGGCCATCTCGAAACAGACCGCTTTGACGGAGGCCGCCCGGTTCACAGCATTGTGCGGGTAACAATCTTACGCAAGCTGGTCTGATCTTTCCGCGATATGTCATTTTCTCGCCGTGAGGCGGGTTTGACCAAAGGAAAGCGCGCCAATTTCGTGGTTTCGCTTGACCTACCAAAGCGCTTTGTTGAACACTGTCGGGCACTGGCAGCCCATGGTTGTCACCGGTATCGCATCCGCGACCCACGCGGGGCAAATAACTTTCGCTCAAAATGGGCGAGAACAGGAAGAGGTAAGAATGAAAAAATCCGTTTTTCTAGGCACGCTCTCGGCTGCTGCTTTGTTGGCTGGCATTGCCGGTGCAGGCACGCTTGATGATGTCAAGGCGCGTGGCGAACTGATCTGTGGTGTGAATATCGGCCTGACCGGGTTCGGAGCCCCGGATGCTGAGGGCAACTACCAAGGTTTTGACGTCGCGCTTTGCAAAGCGCTGGCCGCTGCTGTTCTGGGCGATGCGACCAAAGTGAAATACGTTCCCACCACCGGGGAGACCCGCTTTACCGCACTGTCCTCGGGCGAGGTTGACGTGCTGATCCGTAACTCGACCTGGTCCTTTGCGCGAGATACCGATCTGAAATTCGATGTTGTTGCGGTGAACTACTACGATGGTCAGGGCTTCATGGTGAAGAAAGACCTCGGCGTTTCTTCGGCAAAAGAACTTGATGGCGCCACCGTCTGTATCCAGACCGGCACCACAACCGAGCTTAATCTGGCCGACTTCTTCAAGTCGAACAACATCAGCTACACGCCTGTAACCGTTGGTGACGACAGCGAAGCCGCGCGTCAGTATCTTGCTGGGGCTTGCGATGCTTACACCACCGACGCTTCAGGTCTTGCGGCCACCCGTGCAACGATGGCTGATCCCGCAAGCCACGTCATCTTGCCAGAGATCATCTCGAAAGAGCCGCTCGGCCCGATGGTGCGCCATGGCGACAACAACTGGGGTGATATCGTCCGCTGGACCTATTACGCATTGGTCGAAGCCGAAGAAAAGGGCATCACCAAGGCCAATCTCGAAGAGATAGCAGCTTCCACCACCGATCCGGAAGTCAAGCGCATCCTAGGGCTTGAGGGCGACCTCGGCGCGATGATGGGTCTTGACAAGGAATGGGCAAAGCGCGCCATCGCCACCTCGGGCAACTATGGCGAAATCTTTGAAGCCAACATCGGTTCGGCAACCCCGATCGGTCTGGCCCGCGGTCTGAACGCGCTCTGGACCCAAGGCGGCCTGCAATACGCTCCGCCGTTCCGGTGATCTGACCACCTCGGGCGCATCGCAAGATGCGCCCGAATTTCCAAGAACGCGAACCTGATCTGGCGAGGTGAAACACCTCGAAAAAGGCCAAAGGCCACTGCTGCAGACGGGAAACAGGGGTATCACATGACACTAGCGGTTGATCCGCCGAAAGCAAACTTTCGGCTGGGAATGTTGATCTATGACACAAGGTTCCGATCCTACACGATTCAGGTGGCCGTGCTTGTACTGGTCTTGCTTGCGCTGTCTTGGCTGATCGGAAATCTCTCGCAGAACCTGGCCGCCAAAGGCAAGGATATCAGCTTTTCCTTTCTCTGGGCCCGTGCCGGTTACGATATTGACCAGCATTTTATTCCTTATACCAACGATTCCAACCATTTCACTGCCGCTGTCGTCGGCTTGCTGAATACGCTGGTGGTGGCTTTTTGCGCCTGCGTACTCGCCACCATCATCGGTGTTGTTGCTGGCATACTGCGCCTGTCCAAGAACTGGCTCGTTTCGCGGATTGTCACCGTTTATATTGAGGTGTTTCGCAACGTGCCTCTCTTGCTCTGGATCATCCTGGTCTTTGTGATGATGTCCGAAACCCGCCCCGCGCCCAATGATTTCCGCGTCACCGATGCCATGACGGCGGCTGGCGAGGCGCCAAAGGCCACGATGAACCTGTTCAATTCTGTTTCCGTGACCAACCGGGGATCGAACATACCCGCCCCGGTTCTGGACCGTGGCTTTGGTTCAATCGACATCGGCGGCTGGTCGCTGAACCTGTCTTTCCTGGCCATCGTTGTCGTGATCTTTGGCTCGATTTACGCCAACGCTGGCCTGCGTCGCCGCACCAGGGCCATTCAGGACTCCAGCGGCATCCGTCCGGTGATCTGGTGGAAAAGCCTGCTGATCCTGTTTGCTCCGATTATCGCCCTCTTGGCCCTGATGGGCTTCCATCTGGATTTTCCGGTGCTCAAGGGCTTCAACTTTCAGGGTGGCATTGCCATCGCCCATTCCTTCACCGCCCTGTTGATCGCCCTGTCAATCTATTCGGCAACCTATATCGCCGAGGCCGTCCGCGCCGGCATCCTTGCCATTTCGCGCGGCCAATCCGAGGCCGCCGCAGCACTTGGCTTGCGCCAACGCAGGATCATGAGCCTTGTGATCCTGCCGCAAGCCTTGCGGGTGATCATCCCGCCGCTGATCAGCCAATATCTCAACATCACCAAGAACACGACGCTGGGCATCGCCATCAGCTACCTTGATCTCAAGGGCACACTGGGGGGCATAACATCGAACCAGACTGGCCGCGAGTTGGAGTGTATGTTGCTGATGATGCTGACCTATCTGGTTATCAGCCTGATCATCTCGGCGATCATGAACGCTTTCAACAATTCCGTGAAACTGAAGGAGCGTTGAGATGGCCCCCCCAATGCAACCTTTCGTCCGCAATCAGATGTTGGCGCAGCAAAAACCGCCCGCTTCCGAACAGGGCGCAATCAAATGGGTTCGGGAGAACCTGTTCTCTGGGTGGCTCAATACCGCCCTGACATTGATCGGTCTCTATG
>JAGPBG010000368.1 GCA_018063485.1 Cypionkella sp. | reverse complement strand
GCCCATCCAGTCGCGAGCCATGCCATTATTCACCCAGGTTCGCTTGATATTCCCCGCCGACTCCCTCTCGATCAACTCCGAAATTGGTTGCGACGAAAACGACCAAACCGCATCCACATCACGATGCCCTGCCAGCGGCTTTGCCAATTCGGCATGACTTCCGGTCACGATATTGACCACGCCTCCCGGCAGGTCAGAGGTGTCCAACACCTGATAGAAATCGCTCGCCGCCAGCGGCGCAACCTCGGAGGGCACCAACACGCAAGCGTTGCCCATTGCGATTGCCGGAGCCATCACCGAGATCAGCCCCAGGAGCGGCATCTCATCGGGGCAAAGCGCGCCGATCACGCCACAAGGTTCGTTCATCGCCAAAGCCACACCGCGAATGGGCACCGATTTCACCACGCCGTCATATTTGTCTGCCCAGGCGGCATAGCTGAACAGGCGCTGGATGCTTGCCTCCACCTCGGCCTCACCCGATCTTCCGGTCAGATCTTTAAGCCGCGCGGCAAATTCCGCCGCCCGCGCCGAAAGGTTCTCGGCAATATAGTATATCACCTGCGCGCGGTTATGGCCACTCGCCTTGCCCCAACCCTTGGCCGCATGGGCCGCCTCAACCGCATTGCGGATATCCTTGCGATTGCCACGGCCGATTTGCCCCAAGAGCCGCCCCTTGGCCGACCAGATCGCTTGCGAATAGCCACCATCCGGCCGCGCCTGCTTGCCGCCGATATAGAGCTTTGCCGTCCGGTCCAGCCCGGACACTTCGGCATTCTGCGGGGCCGCAATCGCCTGCATCATTGGCAAAGCCTTGGTCTTGCCTAAAGGTTTCAGATAGGCCAGCAAGCCCTCCCAACCGCCCTCCCGCCCGAAACCGCTTTCACGCACACCACCAAAACCGGCCGCCGCATCGAAAAGATTGGTCGCGTTCACCCAAACCACGCCTGCTTTCAGCTTGGGCGCGATATCCAGCGCAAGATTGACATTCTCGGTCCAAACCGTCGCCGCAAGCCCGTATTTGGTGTTATTGGCCAGATCCACTGCCTCAACCGGGGTGCGGAACGTCATCGACACCAGCACCGGGCCAAAGATTTCCTCTTGCATCAGGGTCGAGGCCGCCGACAGCCCGGTGATCAAAGTTGGCGGATAAAAACAGCCCTCGGGCACATCGCAGGCGGCATGGTAGACCGTCCCATCCTTGCAGCCCTCGACCAGCCCCCGGATGGCTGCCAATTGCACCGGATCAACCACCGCTCCCACATCAATGCATTTATCCAACGGGTCGCCCAGCCGCAGCCCGTCCATCCGCCGTTTCAGCTTGTCATGAAACCGCTCGGCCACGCCTTCCTGAACCAACAGCCGCGAACCGGCACAGCACACCTGCCCCTGATTGAACCAGATCGCATCGACCAAGCCCTCCACGGCGCTATCCAGATCGGCGTCATCAAACACGATATAGGGCGATTTGCCGCCCAGTTCCAAGGTCAGCGCCTTGCCACTTCCCGCTGTTTGTTCGCGGATCTTGCGACCCACTTCGGTGGAGCCGGTAAAGGCGATCTTGGCCACATCAGGATGCGCGACCAAGGCCGCCCCGGTCGCGCCGTCGCCGGTCACGATGTTCAAAACCCCCTTCGGCAACCCGGCCTCACGGCTGAGTTCGGCAAACAGCAGGGCCGACAGCGGCGTATATTCCGCAGGCTTCAACACCACGGTATTGCCCGCAGCCAAGGCGGGTGCCACCTTCCACGCCAGCATCAACAGCGGAAAATTCCACGGGATCACCGCGCCGCAGACGCCCAAAGCCTCGTGCCCCGGCATCTCGCTGTCCAAAAGCTGCGCCAGCCCTGCGTGATAATAGAAATGCCGCGCCACCAGCGGCACATCAATATCGCGCGCCTCACGGATCGGCTTGCCATTGTCCATCACTTCCAGCACCGCCAAAAGACGGCTGTGCTTTTGTACCAGCCGCGCAAGGGCATAAAGCATCTTTGCGCGCGCATGACCCGGCATCCTTCCCCATTTGATTTGCGCCCTTCGCGCTGCCTTCACCGCCCGGTCCACATCATCCGCCGAGCCTTGTGTCACTTGCGCCAAGATCTTGCCGGTCGCCGGATTTCGCGTTCCAAACCCCTCCCCTGCCGGGGTGAACACCCCGTCGATCCAATGACCGAACCTCGCACCATGCCCAGCCAACCAAGCCAGGGCTTCGGCATTGCTTTCGGGCGCCGGGCCGTAGGCCATGCTCGAAAAAATATCGCTGATGGTTTTGGTCATCTAACAATCCTTTCAGCGGGAAATCCCTGCATCAAACTGCGCCTCCGGCGGGGATATTTAAGGACAGATGAAATCATGCGCTCACCTCGATTTCATCTGTCCCAAAATATCCTGGGGTGAGCGGCAGCGCCGCGAGGGGCAAAGCCCCTTGGCTTGCCTGCATCGGTTCAGCCCATCGCATGACGATTCGCCGCCGAATATTGCCCGGTCAGATAATGCTCCAACTGCCGCTCGATATCGCCCAGCAACGACGATGCGCCAAAGCGGAACAGGTCGGCTTGCAGCCATGGATGGCCCAGCTCATCTTTCATCAGCGCCAGATACAGCAACGAATCCTTGGCTTTGGAAATCCCGCCCGCCGGTTTGTAGCCAACCTTATATCCGGTACGGTCCTGATAATCGCGGATGCAGCGGATCATCGTCAGGCTGACAGGCAGGGTGGCGTTCACGGTCTCCTTGCCGGTCGAGGTCTTGATGAAATCGGCGCCCGCCATCATGCACACCAGGGACGCCCGTGCCACATTGCGCAGGCTGCCCAACTCACCCGTGGCCAAAATCGCCTTCACATGCGCCTCGCCACATTCGGCGCGCATCTCGGCCATCTCGTCATAAAGCGCCTGCCAGTCTTGTGTCAGCACATGGCGGCGTGAGATCACGATATCAATCTCCCGCGCGCCTGCCCGAACCGACTCGCCGATTTCCGCGATTCGCAAGCGGTAAGGCGACAAGCCCGCCGGGAAGCCGGTCGATACCGCCGCCACCGGGATCGAGCTGCCTTCCAGCGCGCGCACAGCCGTCTCTACCATCTCGTGATAGACGCAGACCGCGCCGGTGGTCAGGCCGGGCATTCCCAGTTTTTCCAGC
>JAGPBG010000037.1 GCA_018063485.1 Cypionkella sp. | reverse complement strand
GGCTGAAGGTGATCCTGTGCACGCCAACAGCAGCGCCGCCGAAATGGTTGATTGACCGCTACCCGGATATTTTGCCGGTAGATGAAACCGGAACCACGCGCAAATTCGGGGCGCGGCGGCACTATTGCTTTTCCAGCCCACGCTACCGGCTCGAATCCGCCCGGATCACCGAGGCCATTGCCCGACGCTACGGTCAGAACCCATTTGTCCACGCCTGGCAAACCGACAACGAATATGGCGATCACGACACCATCTACAGCTATTCCGAGGCGGCTCTTGCGGCGTTCCGCGACTGGCTTTCGAAACGCTACGGAACGATTTCCGAGATGAACCGCGCCTGGGGCAACAACTTCTGGTCGATGACCTACTCGGATTTTTCGCAGATCGAACTGCCCAACAATCTGGTGGATGAGCCCACACCGACGCATCTGGTCGATTTTATCCGCTTCTCATCGGATCAGGTGCGGGCCTTCAACAAAGCGCAGGTTGATCTGCTGCGGCGGTTTTCGCCAGGGCGTCCGGTGACGCATAATTTCATGAACCAGAATACCGATTTCGATCACCATGATCTGGGTGCGGATATCGACGTCGCCTCGTGGGACGTTTACCCGATGGGCGGGCTGACCAACGGCCGGCTGAGCGACGCCGAAAAAGCGCACTACCTGCGGGTTGGTGATCCGGATCAAACGGCATTCAATCACGATATCTATCGCGCCGTTGGCAAGGGCCGCGTCTGGGTGATGGAGCAACAGCCCGGACCGGTGAATTGGGCGGCGCATAATCCGGCTCCGGCGGATGGCATGGTGCGTTTGTGGACATGGCTCGCCTTTGCGCATGGCGTCGATATGGTATCGTATTTTCGCTGGCGGCAGGCCCCGTTTGCGCAAGAGCAATTTCATGCCGGCCTGTTGCTGCCCGACAGCACGCCCGATCAGGGCTATCTGGAAGTGGCGCAGGTTGCCCGCGAAAAGGCGCTGTTGCCCGAGATGCCGCCGCGCCAGAAATCCAAGGTCGCGTTGGTGCTTGATTACCCGTCACGCTGGGCAAGCCGCAGCCTGCCCCAAGGCGAAAGCTATCGCGCGTCGCATATTGCGCTTGAATGGTATGCAGCAGTCTCGCGCTTTGGCGTCGATGTTGATGTGATTGGCCAACACTCGGACCTAGAAGGTTATGCGCTGGTTCTGGCGCCTGATCTGTTGATTCCAACACCGGAATTTGTCGAGAAACTGGCGCAATCGCGGACCAAGGTTCTGTTTGGGCCTCGCTCAGGCAGCAAAACCGCCGACATGCATATTCCGGCAAACCTGCCGCCGGGGCCACTTGCAACCCTGTTGAAGATACAGGTCACGCGCGTGGAAAGCCTGCCCGACTATGCCCCGCAACAGGTGATTTTTGGAAATACCCGCTATGAGGCAAAGGGGTGGCGGGAGACCGTGGTCAGTGAGGAGCCGGTTCTGGCCCGCTTTGACGGAGATTATCGCAACGCCAGTCCTGCGATGATTGGCAACAACAAGGCGCGCTATCTGGCCACGCTTGCAACGGGCGAGCTGATGCGGGCGATTATGGCCGACACTTTGGCATGGGCCGAAGTTGATACCCTGCCCGACCTCGGTGATATCAGGATCACGCGGCGGGGGGATTTGGTCTTTGGCTTCAACTACGGCTCTCAGCCTGCTCTGCTGCCCGCCGGACCAAAGGCGGTCTTTCTCGTGGGGGGGAAGGTTCTGGCACCGGTAGATGTTGCAATCTGGCGCGAAGGATAGGGGATGGCGCAAAACGGGCGCACTACCTCAATTCGTTGATCGTCAGCATCGCCCCAAAGGCGAACATCAGAAAGATCAGCAGGCGGCGGAACTGATCATCCCGCAGATGTCTGAACAGATACAGGCCAAGTTGAGCAGACAGGATCGTCACCGGCAGCGCCAGCGCGATCTGTATCAGAACCTGCCAAGTATAGCTTCCACGCAGGAACAGGCCCACGGCAGTTACCGTAAGAATAACGATATTGAAGGCCTGCAATACCCCGCGCGTTTCCGCTTTGGGCCAGCCGCGCAGCGCGCACCACATGGTCGGCAATGGCCCGGACAGCGAGGTTGCACCACCCAACACACCGCTGGCGAACCCGATCAGGCCGTCAAGCAGCGGGGTGGGCCGTGAAAAGTTCGGCAAGGATCGGCGCAGGGTGAAAAACGCCCCATAAAACAGCATGAAACCGGCCAACGTCAGCTTTATCACATGCGGATCAAGCGAGGCGAGCAGATGGATGCCAAACGGCACGCCGATCAGACCGGGAACCGCAAAGATCGCCAACCGCCCCGGATGGTCAAAGATTGCCCGGCGCACCGTCCATGCGCCCTGAAATCCGGTCATCACGGCCGTGACCACCATAACGGGCACCGCCTGAACCGGGAGCATGATCTGGAGCCAGAATCCCATGGCGAACATCGACAACCCAAAGCCAGCAAGCCCGTTAATCAAACCACCGGCTGCCGCACCAGCCATGAACAGCATCAGATGATCAAAAGACATCGCGAAAACCTGCCTGACTTGCCGATTGCACAGCGACTTACGCGGGTTCGCCGCTGACTGACAAGGGGCCGATTGCATCACCACCGCCACGGCTGATCCCGAAATCAAGGATGAGGGCCAGTATTTCATGCCGGCGCTGATGGCCTTCCGTTCCGGCACTCGATATGATGAAATCGCAAAGCGTCACACGACACATCTTTGTCGCGGTTTGGTGCTTTGCGATATTTGGAAAACAACGGCGCGAGAAGTTCATGATCAGTCTGATGCAAAGATCGTCAGAGTTATGGCTGCCGCCCGCAACGGAGGGATTCTTTGAATGTCGTCGCTGAGAATGGATGCCCCCAAGAAAAGCAGCTATGATATCGTCATCATCGGTGGCGCGATGCTGGGATCTGCCACCGCCTGGTTTCTGGCTGATAATCCCGATTTCAATGGCTCGGTTCTGGTGATCGAACGCGACCCAAGTTACGAGTTCGCGGCAACCTCTCACACCAATTCCTGTATTCGGCAGCAGTTCTCAGCCCGGTTGAATGTGCAGATTTCGCAATTCGGCGCCGAGTTCGTACAGAACTTGCCGCGTTTCATGGGCCCCGATAGCGGTGCCCCCAAACTGAAGATCCAGAACTTTGGCTACATGTATCTGGCCAACACCCCCGCTTTTGCTGACAGCCTGCGTGCCAGCCATGCGGTGCAGACGGCGGCAGGGGCGGCAACCCGGCTGTTGACGGCGGATGAAATCAAAACAGAATATCCGTTTTACGAGACAGACGATCTGATCTTGGGCAGCATCAATACGGTGGACGAAGGCTATTTTGATGGCATCACCGTATTTGACTGGTTCCGCCGGCAGGCGCGGGCCAAGGGGGTGGAGTATCTGGCCAATGAAGTGGTGGCACTGGGTCGAAATTCCACAGGAACGCGGGTTGAGACGGTCACGCTGAAGTCGGGCGAGGTGATTCACTGTGGGCAGATCGTGAATGCTTCGGGAACGCGGGGCGCGGTAATGGCACGCATGGCCGGGATTGAAATTCCGATCGAGCCGCGTAAGCGCTATACTTGGGTATTCTCGGCTGAAACGCCGCTCGAGCGCGACCTGCCGCTGACGATTGATCCAGCCGGATTTCACGTCCGGCAAGATGGCAAGACCACCTATATGTGCGGCGGCTATTCCGAAGACGATCCAGCAGTGGATTTCGACGATTTCTCGATGGATCACGGGCTTTGGCAAGAACAGATCTGGCCGCTGCTTGCCACAAGGATCCCTCAATTCGAGGCGATCAAGATTCAACGGGAATGGGCCGGACATTACGATTTCAATACGCTGGACCAAAATGCCATCACCGGTCCGCATAGTGTGGTGGAGAACTTTCTTTTCCTGAACGGGTTTTCCGGTCATGGATTGCAGCAATCCCCGGCAATGGGACGTGGAACGGCGGAATGGTTGATCTATGGCAACTATCGCACCCTCGATCTTTCGCCCTTCGGCTTTGACCGCGTGACCGAAGGCCGCGGATTCTTTGAAAAGGCGATCATCTAGAGCGCGTTGCGTTCAATCGGATACATGTATTCACCTTGCAACCCGAGGCAGCGATTGCGCTTGCAAACGCGTTCGGGTTGCAAGGTGAATTCAAATTGACGCAACGCGCTCTAGGGACCACGAGGCGCCTCCGCCAAGAGACTGCCCCGCCGTTCGGTGCATTGCTGCCATGGCCTGCAGAGCACTCTGCCTGACCTCTCAGTCCCCAAGCTTGGCGTGAACTTCGGCCAGATCAACCTCTGCCAGCGGCATCTTGTTGGCCGGATTGTCGAAATCATATTTGAAAAGCTGGAAATCGCGCTTGTAGATTTCCCACATCAGATGTTTTGACAGATCGTCAAAGTAATCCTCGACTGGATGCAAGCGTTTGGGCCCGTGACCTTCGCTCTCGTTGAACCTGGGAATCTTTTTCAGATCAACCTTGTGCCTGGTGGTGATGTGTTTCAGCACCCCGGCCATGCCTTCATCAAACTTCTCAGTGAAGAAAATCTGATCATAGCGCCCACCGTTGACGATATAGGTCGAAATGTGACCCGCCATGGCCGACCAGTGGATATCGGGCTCCATCGGCTTCTTGAACCGGATCGTGTCGCGCGCAAAGAGCAGAAAGCGGCGGAAACTGGCGATCTGATCGAACTCGGCGCGACCATCCGGCCCACCTACTTCGATCCCGTATTTTTGTACCAAAAGCGGCACCAGATTGCCGCGATAGCGTTTTCCATTGCGCTGGACGCCACAGATCTTGTCAAAGAACGACGACAGGATCCGCGTGTAGGGATTGCGCACGCAGGTAAAGGCATAGGATTCATGCGTCTTTACATTGCGCTCGATAAGCTGCTGGCTGCCCTCCAGCGCCCATTTGTGCATGCCTGCGGTGGCATCATGGATGTCGCCGTCAAAAAATTCACCGTGGTCGGAGTAAAACATGATCTGGCCAATGGTCGAGCAGGCGCATTTTGGCACCACCCGATAAACCACACTTTCGCTTTCCGTCATCCACGTTCCGGGGAAACCCATACCATTCTCCTTACGCCCGGCACACCAAAGGCGTGTCGGAACCAATTCGGCACAAAAAAGCAAACAAACTCTGTCTTTTCAATGGCTGTTCGCGCTAATTAGGGAAACAATGACATATCTATGTGCTTAATATTTCCATAATGGCAAGAATCGCCTTCATTCTTCTGTGTCACAAGGATCCTGCCGGGATCATCGCCCAGGCACAACGCCTGACGGCGGCAGGCGACTTTGTGGCGATCCATTTCGATGGCCGCGCCGCGTCAAAGGACTACGATCTGATCAAGACGGCGCTTGAGCCAAACCAGTCTGTCACCTTTGCCAAGCGCCGCGTGAAATGCGGCTGGGGCGAATGGAGCCTGATTGACGCCACCTTGCAAGCGGTTCAGGCGGCAGTCGAGCAATTCCCGCGGGCAACGCATTTTTACATGCTGTCGGGCGATTGCATGCCCATAAAATCGGCCGAATACACTCATGATTTTCTGGACAAGGAAGATGTCGATTACATCGAGAGCTTCGATTTCTTCAAATCGGAATGGATCAAGACCGGGATCAAGCAAGAACGGCTGATCTATCGCCACTGGTTCAACGAGCGAAACTCCAAGCCGCTGTTCTATGCCTCGATGAACCTGCAAAAACGCCTGCATTTGGCACGCAAGATACCCGCCGACATCGGGATGCAGATCGGCAGCCAATGGTGGTGCCTACGCAGGCGCACAATCGAGTCGGTGCTTGATTTTGCCAGCAAACGTCGCGATGTGATGCGTTTTTTCAGTACAACCTGGATCCCGGATGAGACATTTTTTCAAACCATCGTGCGGCATCTGGTACCGGAACACCAGATCCGTGCGCGGACGCTGACCTTCCTGATGTTCACCGATTACGGGATGCCGGTGAATTTCTATGATGATCAATATGATCTTCTTATCAGCCAGGACTATCTGTTTGCCCGCAAGATCAGCCCGGATGCCAAGGATCTGAAGGAACGCTTGGGCAATCTATATGCCGCAAAGAATGTCCGCTTTGGCATTTCGAACGAAGGGCGCACGCTGTTTCAGTTTCTGGCCGGGCGTGGTCGGATCGGCCGGCGGTTTGCCCCGCGGTTCTGGGAAACCGAAAGCTCTTTGGGCCGAGAGCGCACGCTGATGATGGTAACCTGCAAGAAATGGCACGTTGCAAAGCGCCTGGTTGAGCGCGTGCGTCAGGTTACTGGTCTGCCTGCACTTGAGTATCTGTTCAATGAGGCGTCAACGCCGCTGCCCGATCTCGGCGGTATCCAGTCAACGCTGGAAAAGCGCACTCGGCATAGACGCGCGCTGATGCGGATGTTGTTTGACTATTGGCAGACCGACAAGCTGATCGTGTGCATTGATCCGGCCAATGTCGATCTGATGCAAGATTTCTATAACGACAAGGCCAAGGTACGGCTATTGGAAATCGAATGCGATTTCAGCGATGACTATCTGATCGGCCATGCCAAACGTGTGGGTCTGGCTGGAGATCGCACGCCGCAAGAAACCATCGACCGGCTGCTGCCAACGATCCGCTATGATGTGCGGTTCGAATCCGACCGATTGCGGGATGCAGGCTTTGCCAATCTGGCGCGACTGAGGCAAAGCGCAACCGTCGAGGAAAATACCGTGCCTCTGGCCGAGTTTCTTGATATCCCCGTTGAGAAAGCCCGCGAGATTGCGGCGACCGAATACCTGTTTGTGGACTGACCCCATGCCCCATACCTATGATCCAACCAATATCTTCGCCCGCATCCTGCGCGGGGAAATCCCCAACAAAACCGTGCTGGAAACCCCGCATTCCTTGGCTTTTCACGATATCAACCCGGCCGCTCCGGTGCATGTACTGGTGATCCCAAAGGGGCCTTATGTCACATTTGACCATTTCGCTGCCGAGGCCCCGGCAGAAGAGATCGTGGATTTCCACCGTGCCTGCGCGAAAATATGCGCGATGGTGGGGGTGGAGGAGGGCTACCGTGCGATAACCAATGCCGGCGCACATGGGATGCAGGAAGTGCCGCATTACCATCTGCATATCCTTGGCGGGCGGGTGTTGGGGCGGCTGGTCGAGCGGTGATCTGATAGCGCGCCTGCGGCGCAAGCCCTTTTAGCGCTGACGCGCCGACCGCCTCCGGCGGGAGCATTCGGGCCAAGATGAAAGCGCTTAGTGGGCTTCGGCCCAGCTCTGCCCGATGCCGGAGTCTGCGATCAGCGGCACTTTGATATGCACGGCCGGGTGGGCGGCGTTCTCCATCACCGCTTTGGCGGCGGTGATCAGAGCCGGGACGGCGCTGCAGTCCACCTCGAACAGCAGCTCGTCATGGACTTGCAACAGCATCCTCGCTGGCAGATCGGCGATAGCTGCGGGCATACGGATCATGGCGCGGCGGATCACGTCGGCGGCGGTGCCCTGAATCGGCGCGTTGATTGCTGCGCGCTTGGCAAAGCCCGCACCGGGGCCTTTGGCGTTGATTTCCGGGGTGTGGATCTTGCGGCCAAACAGAGTTTGGACATAGCCATTCTTTTGCGCAAAGCCGATGGTTTCGGCCATATATTCCTTGATACCTGGGTAGCGTTCAAAGTAGCGGTCGATGAAACCTTGGGCCTCGGCACGCGGGATACGCAGGTTGCGGGCAAGGCCAAATCCCGAGATGCCGTAGATCACCCCAAAGTTGATCGCTTTGGCGCGGCGGCGAATGTCCGGCGTCATCTCGGCCAGCGGCACGTTGAACATCTCGCTCGCGGTCATCGCATGGATGTCGATGCCCTCTTTGAACGCCTGTTGCAGCGAGGGGATATCGGCAACATGGGCCAGGATGCGAAGCTCGATCTGGGAATAATCCAGCGAAACCAGCGTCTTGCCTGCTGGAGCCACAAAAGCCTCACGGATTCGGCGGCCTTCCTCGGAACGGATCGGGATATTTTGCAGGTTTGGATCAGTGGAGGACAGGCGGCCCGTCACCGCCCCTGTGATCGAATAAGAAGTGTGGACGCGGCCGGTTTCGGGGTTGATATGATCTTGCAGCGCATCGGTATAGGTGGATTTCAGTTTCGCTAACTGCCGCCAATCCAGCACCAGCCCCGGCAGCACATGTTCGGTGGCAAGGTCTTCGAGGATATCGGCACCGGTCGCATAGGCACCGGTTTTTCCTTTTTCACCGCCGGAAAGGCCCAGCTTGTCGAAGAGGATCTCACCCAGTTGTTTGGGAGAACCCACGTTGAAGGGTTGCCCCGCTTGTTGCTGGATTTCCGCCTCCAGCCCCGCCATCTTTTGCGCAAAAGCATTCGACATCCGCGACAGCGTATCGCGGTCCACCTGCACGCCTGCCATTTCCATCTCGGCCAGCACGGTGACCAGAGGTCGCTCCAGCGTTTCGTAAACCGTTGTTACGCGGCTTTTGTGCAGTAGCGGCTTGAACAATTGCCACAGGCGCAGGGTCACGTCAGCATCTTCGGCGGCGTATTTCACGGCGTCGTCGATGCCCACGCGATCAAAGGTGATCTGCGATTTACCCGAGCCGAGCAGGGATTTGATCGGAATCGGTTGATGGCCCAGGTATTTCTCGGAAAGCGCGTCCATGCCATGGCCGTTCAGCCCCGCCTGCATTGCCGATGACAACAGCATCGTGTCATCGAATGGCGTGATGTGGACGCCGTGGCGGGCGAGGATTTTCCAATCATATTTCATATTCTGACCGATTTTCAGGATCGAAGCATCCTGAAGCATCGGTTTCAAAGCGGCCAGCGCCACCTCCACAGGCATCTGTCCCTCAACCAGTTCGGTGCTGCCAAACAGGTCGCCGCCGCCCTGTTTGTGGCCCAACGGGATATAGGCAGCCTTGCCTGCATCAACGCAAAGCGAGATGCCAACCAGTTCGGCGCGCATTTCATCAAGGCTGGTGGTTTCGGTATCCACCGCCACATAGCCGCGCTCGGTGATGCGGGCCAGCCAGCGCGCAAGCGCGGCCTCGTCGCGGATACATTCGTAAGCAGAAGAATCGAAGGGGAGTTGCGGTACTTCCTGCACCTCATCATGCGCACCTTCGACATGCATACCACGGGCTGTCTCCAGCAGAGGCGCTTCAACCTTCAGTTTTTCGGCAACGCGTTTGGTAAGAGTCTGAAACTCCATCTCTTTCAGAAAACCCATCACCACGTCAGCTTCGGGCGCTTTCAGATCAAGCGTTTCCAGCGCAACGTCCAGAACCATTTGGTCATCAAGCGATACCAACTGTCGCGAGATGCGGATCAGATCGGCATTGTCCACCAGCGCCTCGCGGCGTTTGGGTTGTTTGATCTCACCCGCTCGGGCCAAGAGGGTGTCAAGATCGCCGTATTCCTGAATCAGCAGGGCGGCAGTCTTGATCCCGATCCCCGGCGCGCCCGGCACGTTGTCGGTGGAATCCCCGGCCAGAGATTGCACATCGACCACACGGTTCGGGGTCACGCCGAATTTTTCGAACACCTCATCGGGGCCGATACGTTTGTTCTTCATCGGGTCAAGCATATCCACGCCCGGCCCGATCAGTTGCATCAGGTCTTTGTCAGATGAGATGATGGTGGCCGTGCCGCCAGCCTCAACCGCACGGCGGGCGAGGGTTGCAATGATATCATCGGCCTCAAACCCCTCAACCTCGATGCAGGGCACATTGAAGGCGCGGGTGGCGGCGCGGGTGAAGGCGAATTGCGGGCGCAGGTCTTCGGGCAATTCCGGGCGGTTGGCTTTGTAAGCCGGGTATATGTCGTTGCGGAAGGTTTTCGATCCGGCGTCAAAAATCACCGCGATATGGGTCGGGGCAGTTTCCTTGCGGCTGGCGGTCAACTCGCCCCACAAAAGGTTGCAAAACCCCGCAACCGCACCCACCGGCATACCATCGGACTTGCGCGTCAGGGGCGGCAGCGCGTGATAGGCGCGGAAGATGAAAGCAGAGCCGTCAATGAGGTGAAGATGGTTGCCCTTGCCGAAAGCCATATGTCGCCCGCCTCTGTTCTATGGCCCCCAGTATTGCCACGAAGCGCGCAGCCTTGCCACCCATTCCGCCGCTAACCGTTCTGCCAATCCAGCGCAAAACTCACCGATTGCGGGGTGGGCGTCCAGCGGCCAAAGGAAAGCCCCGCTGCAAGCAACACCTCACCCAACCAGACATTGCCATTGTAAAGCAGCGAACTTGCGCCAATAGCCGCGTAAAGCGGGCGATCAGGTGCAACCGGCACTGGCCCGCGCGCCTGATCGCGCGAAAAGGCGTCATCCACCGCAGACAAGAGGGCCTTGAATTGCGGCTCGGACAAAGTAAAGAACCGCAAGCCTTTCACGCCTTGAACATTTCCAGCCAGACCCAGCTCAATCACGGCCGCGTCGCCCACCATCGCGCGAAGAATTGACACCATGCCCGGCGCGCGCACCATCTGCGACCCGCCGCGTCCGATCAGCAGCCATTCGGCCGCTGGATTTTCAATGTCCAGCCCCTGTGATTTGGCAAAACCATAGCGCTCGCGCACTTCGGGCATCAGAGGCAGCATCAGATCATAGCGAAATGGGCCACGCGCGATAGCGACAAGGATTTCAGTTCCGGGTTGCAGGCTGGCGGGCGTTCCGGGAAAGACCGCACCCAGGGTCGCGGCACCATAAAACCAAATCGGCCATGACACCACAAAAATTGCTGCAAGCAATGCGCGCCGCAGCCTCTGGCTTGTTGGGCGAAACAGCTTCAGTGGTCATCCTGGGCATGAGCGCGGTCGATCTCGTAACGCTTGTCGCAATAGCCACATTCGACAAAGCCGGTATCTTGCGGAATCGTCAGCCAAACGCGTGGATGACCCAAAGCCCCTTCGCCGCCGTCACAG
>JAGPBG010000036.1 GCA_018063485.1 Cypionkella sp. | reverse complement strand
GGCGATCTCAACCGCTAGCGCCGCGATACGGGCGATGCGGTCGGCTTGGGAGCCGAGTTTGTTGTGGAAGGTGACGGATTTCAACCCGTCGAGCCACTCGCCCATGCCCGCCTTGGCCACGCGCAAGTCGTTGTCATAGAAGAATTTCGCATCCGACAGCCGCGCCGACAGCACCTTCTGGTTGCCCGCAAGGATTGTTGCGCCATGGTCGGCGGTCTCGGTATTGGCGACGGTGACAAAGCCTTCGATCCGGTCGGTCTTGGGGTTTCTTACCGAGAAGAATTTCTGATGCTCGCGCATGCTGGTTTGCAGCACCTCGGGCGGCAGGCCAAGGAAGGCGGGGTCTATCCGGCCCACCAGCGGCACGGGCCATTCGACCAGCCCGGCGACTTCGGCCAGCAGCCTGTCGTCGGGAACCAGTTCCATTCCGGCAGCAAAGGTGAGGTTTTGCGCCGCCTGAAGGATCGCCGCCTCACGTTCGGACGTGTCCAGCATGACATGGGCGCGTTTGAGCTTCACCGCGTAATCGTCAAAGCCGGTGACGGTGAAGCTGCCTTGCGACAGGAAGCGGTGGCCTTTGGTGGCGTTGCCTGCGGTGATGCCGTCGATGCTGAGGGGGACCACAGAGTTGCCGGACTCGTCCGAGAGCAGGCAGAGGATCGAATGCAGCGGGCGCACCCAGCGCAGCGAGCCGTTGCCCCAGCGCATGGATTTCGGCCAAGGGAAGGCGCGGATAGTGGCCTCCAGCACCTCGGCGATGATCACAGGTGCCGCACGACCGGGCTTTTCGATCACGGCGTAAAGCGTTTCGCCCTTTTTGTCGGCGCGGCGTTCAAGTTGATCGAGCGCGAGGCCCGTGGAGCGCAAGAAGCCCTCGATGGCGGCTTGTGGGGCGGCAGCACTTGGGCCTTTGCGCTCTTCACGCACGGCGCGGCTTTCGGCGCTTAACCCGTCTATCGACAGCGTAAGGCGGCGGGGCGTAGAAAACGCACCAGCCGAGGCATAGGTAAGCCCTGCCTCAACCAAGCCGTTGGTCATGAGAGCTTTCAGATCCTCCCGCGCGCGGGCCTGCATCCGGGCGGGGATTTCCTCGGAAAACAATTCGATAAGAAGATCGGCCATGATTATTCTCCCGCGCCGGGGTGAAATTGCTGCCAGGCGAACGCCCGGCCATCGGGAAAGATCGCGACCACGCGATCGACATCGGGGGCGATATTGGCCTGGGACAGGAAGGCCACCGCCTCGCCCGATTCCAGCGCATCACCGATTTTCCCGGCGTCAAAGCATGGAAACCACGACGGGGCGTTCAAGGGCTGCGCACCCTCGTAGATTTTGTAGGTTTCGGTCAGCATCGCCATGCTTTGCGGCGTGGTGAAACAGGCACGAAAGCGGATGGGTGAGCTATCAGCGTTCACGCCGGTGACATTCTCGGCCAGAATCGGCTCTGGCAGGCCGGTTTCGATCAGGGTGAGTTCGATCTGGTTTGCGGGAGTGAAGGCGACGGGCGTGTAAAAGGCGTATTCCTGTAGCCAATAGATCGTGGCCCCGGCGAGCAAAGCGCTGATCACGATGAAGCCTCCGACGATTTTACCATTCACTGATCCGCCCCCGCTGGTGTTTGCCGGAACGCATCGGCGCATTTCTTGGCCAGCGCGCGAACGCGGCCGATATAGGCCTGGCGCTCGGTCACCGAAATCACCCCGCGCGCATCGAGCAGGTTGAAAAGATGGCTGGCCTTGATGGTTTGATCATAGGCGGGATGGGCCATGATGATGGTCTTGCCCGATTTGGGATCAAGCGCCGGGAAATCCAGCAGGCGTTCGCATTCGGCCTCGGCATCTTTGAAGTGTTGGAACAGTTGTTCCGTATCAGCACCGTCGAAGTTGTGACGGGAGTATTCTTCCTCGGTTTGGCGGAAAATATCGCCATAGGTCAGCGCGATAGCCGAGGCGGGATCGTTGAACGGCATGTCCATGACGTGATCGACACCCAAAACATACATCGCAAGCCGTTCAAGACCATAGGTAAGCTCGCCCGAAACCGGTTTGCAATCATGGCCGCCGACCTGCTGGAAATAGGTGAACTGCGATACTTCCATACCGTCGCACCAGATCTCCCAGCCCAGTCCCCAGGCGCCGAGGGTTGGCGATTCCCAATCATCCTCGACAAAGCGGATGTCGTGCAGGCTGGCATCAATACCGATGGCGGCAAGCGAGCCAAGGTAGAGGTCTTGCAGATCGGGCGGCGAGGGTTTGATGATGACCTGATATTGGTAATAGTGCTGCAAGCGGTTGGGGTTTTCACCATAGCGCCCATCGGTCGGGCGGCGCGAAGGTTGCACATAAGCCGCCGCCCAAGGGCGCGCGCCGAGGCTACGCAGGGTGGTTGCGGGGTGAAAGGTGCCAGCGCCCACCTCCATGTCATAGGGCTGCAAGATCGCGCAGCCCTTGGACGCCCAGTAGTTTTGCAACCTCAGGATGATTTCCTGAAAACTTTGCGGGGCTTTGGCGGCGTCCAACATGGCAGACCTCTTGAAATGCAGCCTTTCCATAGGCAAGAGGCGAGCAAGGGTCAATGCAGAGCACCGGGTCAGCGTGCAAAAGCATGTGCATCGGGCGCGGCGTCTGTTAGGTTCGCGGAAATTTGCGTCCCAGCGGCGCGCAAGACAGGTTGGGTTGAGAATGAGATTGGTGGTATTGTGTGCGGCGCTGCTGTGGTCTTTGGCAATCGGGCCGATTTGGGCGCAAGATCAGGCCTGGTTGCAGGTTGAGGCCCAGCCCAGCCTGGCCAAGGCACAGGATCGCGCCCGCGCCTATGCTTCTCTTTTTCCCGACGCAGTTGGCTTCAAGATCAGATCTGGCTGGTACGCGGTGGTTTTGGGGCCGCAAAGCCCTGCGGCGGCGGCCGGGCGGTTGAATGATCTCAAACGCGCCCAAATGATCCCGCAAGACAGCTATATCACAGACGGTTCAGATCATCGCGAGCAGTTTTGGCCCGAAGCAGGCGCCGTTTTGCCTGAGATTGCAGTTGTCCCGCAGGCGCAGGCAGAAGCCGAACTCGTGCCGGAACCAGTCGCAGAACCCGTGGTTGATCTGGATGAAACCCCGGCCGAAGCCAAGCGGAGCGAAGCAGCCCTAAGCCGGGATGACCGAATCGCCTTGCAGGCCGCGCTGGCATGGTATGGATTCTATGCCTCGGCGCTTGATGGCGCTATTGGCCCCGGCACCCGCAACTCCATGGCCGCTTGGCAAGAGGCCAACGGGATGGAGGCAACCGGCATCCTGACCAGCCGCCAACGCGCGACCTTGGTTGCCAATGCCGCAGCAGACAAGGCCGAGTTCGGCTTTGATACCGTAATCGAGGCCGAGTCGGGGATTGAGATCACCCTGCCGCTGGCTTTGGTGTCTTTCGATCATTACGAGCCACCTTTCGTGCATTTCGCTGAAAAGAACAGCTCTGGCCTGCGGGTGATCCTGATTTCGCAACCGGGCGATGCGGCGGCGCTGTCGGGGCTGTATGACGTGTTGCAAACCCTTGCGGTGGTGCCACATCAGGGGGAGCGGAGCAAAGGCGAGAAGTCTTTCACCATATCGGCGCAAAGCGACACGGTGCAAAGCTATGCCTATGCCGAGGCGGCCAAGGGGGCGGTCAAGGGCTTTCTGGTGGTCTGGAAACCCGAAGATGCGGCGCGGATGGAGCGGATATTGCCGGTGCTGAAGGCATCTTTCCGGGCCGCGGGCGACAAGGCGCTGCATCCGGGGCTGGTGCCTTTGGACGCGGCGACCAAGACGGGGCTGCTTGCGGGGCTTGAGGTGCGCAAGCCCAAGCTGTCGCGCTCGGGCTTCTTTGTGGATCAGGCCGGCGCGGTCTTGACCACTTCCGAGGCGGTGGCTTCCTGCGGCAAGGTCACGCTGGAGGGCGGAACCCCGGTTTCGGTCAAGGCTGTGCAGGCGGGTCTGGCATTGCTGCTGCCTTCGGTCGCGGTGGCCCCACCTGCAGTCGCCATGTTCCAAAGCGGTGCCGAGCGGATCGGGGCCGAGGTATCGGTCGCGGGTTATTCCTATGAGGGCAAACTGCCCGCCCCGGTCTTGACCTTTGGCACGCTGGAGGATTCGGCGGGGCTGAATGGCGAGGTCGATCTCAAACGACTGGAGATTCCGGTGCTGGCAGGCGATGCGGGCGGGCCGGTTCTGGATGCCTCGGCCTCCGTGATCGGGATGTTGTTGCCCCGGGTGACCGACGCCGACCGCAAGCTGCCGGCAGGGGTGGAATTCGCGGCCTCAGGGCAAGCAATCGCGGCATTCTTGGCTGATCAGGGAATTGTGGCCAAAGAGTCTGTTCAGACCGAAAGGGCCACCCCGGACGCCCTGAATGCGGCGGCTTTGGGGATGACCGTTCTGGTGTCTTGCTGGGAATAGACCGACAGCCATTCCGGGAAATGCCGAATCGCTAACGAAGAAGCGGCAAGGCGGGGGGTAACCCCGCCCTACCCTACATGATAGAGGCTGGCGAAAAGGCGCGGATCGAGGCTTTGGGCCGCGAAGGTGGGGCCAACCGTCAACACCGATACCGCGTCATGACTGTGCAGGCTTTCTTGATGGCTGGCGACAACACGAAAATCGCCGATCCGGTTATCTTGCTGAAGGGCGGCGCAAAAACTGCGGGCAGCATCCTCGACAAAAATCGGGTTGGCGGCGTTCAATTCGGCGAAGGCCTGCTCATCCTCGCGCTTTACCATCACTTGCGTTTCGGTCGGCACGGCGGCGCGGGCGAGGTTGATCAGGTCCTCAAACCACAGGCATTGGGTGCCCACCAGTTCCACCGAGATCCGCGCAACCGAGCGTTGCGAATGCGGCGTTGCCAGTTGGCCACGGGTTTGGCGTGCGTGTTCCGACAACTCCAACGAGCAGGGGCAGGTGCTGGAGTAGACGAAATCGAGGTGCATCAGACGTTTGCGCACCCCCGCCACATCGACCAATTCCAAAGCGATGTCATAGTATTGCCAACCAGACAGGCCAGAGCGCAGGCTATCCACTCGCATCGGAAAGGAAAACCGCATCTGGATACGGGCATCGAAAGAGCCAAGGTCTTTGAGGTAGTCTTCCAGCGCATGTTCGATCACGCCAAAGGAAAAATCCCGTTCGCAATGCGCGTAGAATGAGCGCATGATGCGGCTCATGTTGATACCTTTTTTCTCGGCCTCAAGGCTGACGGTGCCGGTGACCGAGGTTTCGAGTGTGACCGGGCCGTTATCGCGCGTGCGGTAGCGGATCGGGAGGCGAAAATTGGATATCCCAACGTGCTGAATGGATTGTTTCGCGCCGACGATCAGGCTGGCCGGGCCATTTTGCAGATCGGGCAAAGTGTCTTTATAGGCCGGAGTTACAACGAAATCGGTTGGATAATCGCGCGACAAGATCGGATAGCCGTGCCCCGCCAAGGCTCCTGCTTCGGGGGCCAGAGCCACGATTTCCACCTCACTCGCCCGCGCCGCCCAGAGGCGTAACGTCGCCAAAGCCGCCTCGGCATCGGCCTTGCTCGGCTTTTGATCCGCGTTTGACATATGAATATTCATGGCAGCGCCCCTTTTGGTGCAGCTTTGTATATAGGCGATTTACGCCGCTATCCCAAGCCTAACACGACCTATACGCGCGAAAGACGACTTTGGATCTGTAGCCTGGGTGCAATTTTACTGGTTGCACGCGCTGCTGGCCTGCAAGGCGGCGCTGAGTTCTTCCATCAGATCGCCCAGATCCTCCAACCCGACCGATAGGCGCAGCAGGCCCGGCGTGATGCCAAGCAGGTCTTTTTGATCCTGCGGCAAGCGTTGGTGGGTGGTGGTGGCGGGATGGGTGATGATGGATTTCGCATCGCCCAGATTGTTGGAAATCTTGATGATCTCCAACGCGTTACAAAGCCTGAAGGCCGCTTCTTTTCCGCCTCTCACCTCGAATGTCACCAAAGTGCCGCCATCGCCCATTTGCCCCATCGCCAGCGCGTGTTGGGGGTGGCTGGCGAGGCCGGGGTAAAGAACTTTGGACACTTGCGGATTGGCTTCAAGCATGGTGGCGATGCGCAGCGCCGAATCTGACATCGCACGACAGCGCAGATCAAGCGTGGCCATGCCGTTGAGCATGATCCAGGCGGTGAAGGGGCTCATCGCGCCCCCGGTGTGCTTCATGTAGGGTTCACAAGTCTTGCGGATGAACTCGCGGCTGCCACAGATCACGCCGCCCAAGGCGCGGCCTTGGCCGTCGATGTGTTTGGTGGTGGAATAGACGACGACATCAGCCCCTTGGGCCACGGCGTTGGAATAGACCGGGGTGGCGAAAACATTGTCAACGATCACCAGCGCGCCATGGGCATGGGCGATGTCCGCGACGCCTTGGATATCGACCAGCTCCAGCGTGGGATTCGACATCGATTCGAAAAACACCACCTTGGTTTGGGGCGTGATGGCGTTGCGCCAGGCGTTCAGATCGGCACCGTCAACGAAGGTGACTTTCACACCGTAGCGGGTGAGAACCTCTTCGAGGATGTAAAGGCAAGAACCGAACAACGCGCGCGAGGACACCACATGATCGCCCGCGCGCAGGCATGAGGTAAGTGCGCCATTGACGGCGGCCATGCCGGAAGCGGTGGCGAAGGCGTCTTCGGTGCCCTCAAGCGCCGCGATACGCTCTTCGAACATGCGGGTGGTGGGGTTGCCGTAGCGGGCGTAGATGAATTCATCTTCACCGGGTTTGACAAATCGGGATTCGGCGGATTCGGCGGTGGGGTAGACGAAGCCTTGGGTCAGAAAGATTGCTTCGGCCATCTCGCCATATTGGCTGCGACGGCTGCCCTCATGCACCAGTTTCGTGCGCGTTTTCCATTTCTTTGTCATGTCATCTCGCCCTTGGCCATAGAAAAACCCCGAAATCCAAGGGATTCGGGGTGCCTTGCGCCCTGACCCTTTTAGCGGTTTGTTTAACGTGGCCCGCAATCCGGTAACAAAGCGCCACAAGTGTGGCATAGCGCGGCGAAAGAGGAAGGTCAATCAAGCAGAGCGGCGCATCACGCTGAAAGTCCGGGGGTGCCATAGCCCTGCTGCACCGTTCTGACCAGGGCGGTACGGATGATATTGGTAAAGAGCGGCAGCAGGCCGAAATACAACAGCCAGGTGGTTTGCGAAGCGTTGTGAACCAGCGTTTCATTGGCCAGCACCAGCGACAGGTGGAAAACCGCCATGACGCGGGTGAGGACCGCTTCGCAGCCGCGCATTTCAGGCTGCGGCCAGCGGGCGCGCACGATGGCGTATTTGCCGTCAATCACGTCGATGATGTAGAGGGCGGCGGCAAACAGGAAATACAGGCTGAGGAACTGCTGGCAGCGCGCGGGATCGGCTGTGTAGATCAAAAGCGCCAGCGCACCGGGGCCACAGATCAGGATCAGCAATACCGTGGCAGGCCCGGAAAAATGTGCGCGGGTGCGGGCAATCATGACCCGCGATTTCATCGCAAGGCGCAGGCCGATGCCAAGGACAAAGGCCACCATGAAGGCACTTTGGGGATCATCGAGCCATATCCGCAAGAGTGGCCATGACAGGATGATCAGCAATCCCGGCACCAGAATTTCCACAGGGAAGGGCGTCGTGCGGCGGAAAGACTGGACGAAGGCGGTCAGGGTATCGAGAAGATCATCAAACATGGCGCATCCTTGGGTGATGGGATCAAGGTGTCGTCATAATCGGGCCGGGCTGAGGCGGAATGCGGGCGATATTGTGGCTGTGGTTGCTCTTTGTGGGAAAACCGCGCTTTGGGATACGGAACAATCAGGGGTTGGGTGGATCGTCGGGCAGCCCGAATTTTTCGAACAGCCGGGCTTGCGTCATGAAGAACAAAAACAGCGCGGCGGTAAGGCCGAAGGTTTTGAAGGTGACCCAGGTTTCGGTGCTGAAATTTCGCCAGATCACCTCATTGGCGACGGCAAGTGCAAAAAAGAACCCGGTAACGCGGCGGGTAAGAACCATCCAACCCTCGGGCTGCATCGGCAGCGCCTCTTCCATCACCAGTTTCAGATAGGACTGGCCGCGCAAAAGCCCGATGCCAAGGATAACGCCGAACAAGAGATAGATCATCGTCGGCTTCATCTTGAAGAACCGCTCGTCATTGAGCCAGACCGAAAGGCCACCGAACACAATCACCAGAACCAACGTGGCGATCTGCATTTTCGAGAGCTTGCCGGTCAGCCACCACAGGATGCCAGTGCTCAGCATCATCAGCGGGATGAAAGCGGCGGTCATTACGATGAAGCCCGTCGCAGGGTGGCCAAAAAGCGTGAAGGTTTGGTCCTTGAAGCGGGAAAAACCGATGAAGAACAGCACGATCGGGCCAAATTCCAGCGCCAGTTTCAGCATCGGGTTGATTTTACGCGCGCTCATCGGGTTCTTCCTCCCAGTTCCATAACCACCGCGCCCCGCGCGATCATTGCCTTCAGGGCAATCTGTGCCCGCCCGACCCTTTCGCCCAACACCAGCCATGCGATCAGGGCGGTGAACACGGTCGAGATCTTGCGCAATACCGCCGCTTCGCCCACTTTGTCGAGCCTTGTCGCCAGCATGATCAAGCCGAACGAGAAATAGGCGACAAAATGCGCCGAGAAGAGCCAGTTCGACATTAGGCGGGCGGGCTGACAAGAGCGGGGGGTTTCACACCCCCCGCGCCCCCCGTGGGATATTTCCAGACAGATGAATGGGTTCAGGGTCAGTCGGATGAGCCAACAAGAGCGCGGGCGAAATCCTGGGGATCGAAGGGGGAGAGATCGTCGATTTGTTCTCCCACGCCAATGGCATGGATCGGAAGGCCGAATTTATCGGCAAGGGCCACAAGGACACCGCCTTTGGCGGTGCCGTCGAGTTTGGTCATGATCAGGCCCGAGACATCGGCGATCTTGCGAAAGATTTCCACCTGGTTCAGCGCGTTCTGGCCGGTGCTGGCATCGAGAACCAGAAGTGTATTGTGAGGGGCGCTCGGGTCTTTCTTGCGGATCACCCGGACGATTTTGGACAGTTCCTCCATCAGATCCTGGCGGTTTTGCAAGCGGCCTGCGGTGTCGATCAAGAGGAGATCAGCACCATCGGCCTGGGCTTGGGTGAGGGCATCGAAGGCGAGGGAGGCAGGATCGGAACCTTCGGGTGCGGTCAGGACCGGAACACCGGCGCGGGTGCCCCAGACTTGCAATTGTTCAACGGCTGCGGCACGGAAGGTGTCGCCTGCGGCAATGACCACGGATTTCCCGGCGGCTTTGAATTGCGAGGCGAGTTTGCCGATGGTGGTGGTTTTGCCAGAGCCGTTGACGCCGACAACCAGGATCACTTGCGGCTTTTGCGGATAGAGCGGTAGCGGCCGGGCCACCGGTTCCATGATACGGGCGATTTCATCCGTGAGGGCCTGGCGCAGTTCGGGGGTCGAGATGCGTTTGCCAAAGCGGCCTTCGGCGATATTTGCGGTAACACGGGTGGCGGTCGTCACACCCATATCGGCCTGAATGAGGAGTTCCTCAAGGCTTTCGAGCATGGCGTCATCAAGCAGGCGGCGGGGTTCATCGCTGCGGCCCGCCAGTCGGGCGAGCAGGCCGGGTTTGGGGCTGGGCTCGGGCGTAGGTTCGGTTGCTTTGGGCGTGGCCTCGACCAGCGCCTCAAGTCCTTCGCCGATCTTGTCGGATGAACGAAACATCCGGTCTTTCAGCTTTTTGAAAAAGGACATGCGGGTACCTTTGGGCAGGGATTGGGCGGTGGTTTTATTCCACCTAGTCAGTTTGACGGGGATTTGGAAGGGTTCAGGCCGGGGAATAGCCCATCGCACCCAGCAGGATCAGCGCCTGGCCCAGCCAATAGGCGGGCCAGAGGGTAAGGGCGAGCAGCGATTTGCTGCGGGGGCTATGGGCGCGAAAGAGGCGAAGGGCGAGGAGCAGGTCCGACAGCACAAACAGCAAAGCCCCCAACTGGATGGTTTCCCGCGCAGGGCCGGGGAGCAGCACGGTTGCACTGATCGCCATCAGGCCGATCACGGCGACATAGCTGCGGATCGGTGTGCGCAGTGTCCCGGTGTGGGGGGTGAGCCAGATCTCGGTAGAGGCAAGCAGGAGCACAAGCACGACAAGGACTGCGATTTGGCTGGCGTTTGGCGCGGTGAGGTGGGGCAGGAAGGCGGCGGTATAGGCAAGATGTCCGAGCGCAAAGGCGGCCATGCCACTCAGGAAGGCATGTTGGCCGGGGCGGGTGAGGGCGATGTCGCCGATTGCCCCGAGAAAGAGGCCAGCGGTGATCAGCGGGTTGGACAGGTTGAGCAGCGCAGACAAAGCAAGCGCGCCAACGGCGGTGCCTTTGATTGCGGCGATGGTCCAGCGGGGTTTGAAGTCATTTTTCGGGATGAGTTCATAGGTCAGGGCTGCAAGCGCCGACAGGATCAGGCAGAGGGTGCCGGAGGTGGCGAGGGTGGCGGGCATCCGTTGTTCCAGTCGAATGGGACAATCCGCCCCTATGATGGCGCAGATCTTGTGTGCTATTGTTCAGCGATGCAAGCCCTTAGCCTCTTTTCCGGTCGCCCTCTGCCTATGGTGCTTTTTGTCGTGATCTCGATGGCGCCAGTGGTTTTGCTGACCTTTGCGTTGGTATCACCGGTCTGGATGGGGGTGGCTCTGGCCTATATGACGGTTTTGGTGCTGACGATGGACCTTTTGGCCGCACTGTTTCGTGGCGATGCGGCAGAGGGGGCGGAATTTCCGGGTGGCAATGCGCTTCTGGTGGTGATCGGTGTCACCGCGCTGCTGGCGCTCCCGGTTGCGGCGCATGTTTTGACCGGAGATCTGGGCTGGGGCTGGCGGATTGCGGGGTTTCTGGCGTTGGGCTTTTGGCTGGGGCAGGTGGCGGTGCCTGCGGCGCATGAGTTGATCCACCGACGGGGGCGCGGGCTGTTC